>NZ_JBHIQZ010000002.1:0-218291 GCF_042196865.1 Bartonella sp. AC130YNZD | reverse complement strand
TCTTCCCATGATCAACGTGACCAATCGTACCAATATTAACATGCGGTTTTGTTCGTTCAAACTTGCTCTTCGCCATTGCTATTAATCTCTTGTTTTATTCCCTAATTTTTATTAGCATCTAGGGACAGTTCTGCAAAACTTAAGTCTGACCAGACTGTAAACAGCCCAATCACCACAACTCTTAGACGGAAAACCCCACCAAATCTATAAATGGAATATCCTCCATCATACCTATTTGCCCAATCATCAACAACCATTTGGAGCGGGTAGCGGGAATCGAACCCGCATATTCAGCTTGGAAGGCTGCTGCTCTACCATTGAGCTATACCCGCATGACCCACGTACTAACTCTCCTTCGATGAATGGTGGAGGGGGTTGGATTCGAACCAACGTAGCATACGCAACGGATTTACAGTCCGCCCCCTTTAACCACTCGGGCACCCCTCCATTACACCGATAAAGTCGCGCAATGAGACATCACGACAACCATCTTGAATACCCATTCAATTCAATCTGATTGCGAAGTGGTTATGACGATTACTATTGTATCTGTCAACAGAATAAATACAATTCTGTACAAATTTCCTGCTCATAATTTTAAATTATAGATTTTTTCTCTCTATTTTTCTTATTAACACGTTATAAAGAAGCTATGAAAGAAAAAACATCACAAAATTCTCATTATGCTCGTTTGCGTCGCCGATATCGCGATACAAAAGGCTCTCCTTCTCGATCTTTTACACACCCAAATAAGAAAGCTGCTTCTTTACAGCAAGAGATCATCCATCTTTATGGCATTCATTCTGTTCAGGCTGCTTTAGAAAACCCAAAAAGAATTTTAAAATGTCTTTACGTTACACAAAATGCCTTAAAACGATTAAATATATCCGAATCAGATTATCCTTGCTCTGTTACATTATGTACCCCCAAATATCTTGATTCGCTTGTTGGAAGTGAGGCTGTTCATCAAGGTATTGTTTTGGAAACTCTCCCCCTCAAACCATGCAAACTGTCGGAACTAACCAATACTGATCTGGTCATTGTCATGGATCAAATTACCGATCCACATAATGTTGGTGCTATTATGCGCTCTGCAGTTGCATTAAAAGCTAAAGCACTTATTACAACTTGCCGTCACTCTCCCCACGAAAGCGGTGTTCTTGCGAAAGCGGCATCTGGAGCTCTGGAAATGATTCATTATATTACCGTACGAAACCTTGCTGAAGCTCTTCAAGAACTTCATCAAACAGGTTTTACAAGCTTTGGTCTCGATTCAGAAGGTGACCAACCTCTAGAAACAGCATTAACAGGGAATAAAATTGCTCTTGTTTTAGGAGCAGAAGGTAAAGGTTTACGTAAAAAAACACGCGAAACCGTTTGCGCTTTAACACGCCTTGACATGCCTGGAAATATTAAATCATTAAATGTTTCAAATGCAGCAACAATAGCTCTTTATGTGGCACATCAATATCTTAGATTCTAGTTTTTAATTTTTTGTGAAACATCAAAAAAACCAACCAACAAAAAACCCGCAAAAAAACCGCCAATATGAGCTTCCCATGCTATTGAGATGCCATTTTCTTCAAACAAAATAGAAGAAATACCTATGATCAAATCAGTCGTCAGCCATACACTCATATAAACAAGAACCCCCTTAGAACACAAAGCTTTTTTGACAGATAATAAAGATCCCAAAAGTTTTTCGTTCTGCACATTGACAGCTAGATTACCACTAGGAAAACCGTAACGTGCAATAGCCCCCATCATTCCAGATACGGCACCTGACGCCCCAATAAGTGATATGGTACTTTCTTGATGAAATGTAAAATAAGTCAAAACAGAAATAATTGCCGTTAACACCCAAAAAATTAAAAAACGTAAAACACCAAAATGCCTTGCTAAAGGAGAGCCGAAAACCAAAAGCCAAACCATATTAAGAGCAACATGTTTAAAACTACTATGCATAAATGAATAACTCACCATGGTATAACAAAATGCTACAGGATCCCTCTTAAACAATGCTGGTATAAATGAAAAAAACTCAAGGCTTTCAACATAAACCTGATGAGAAAAAAAATACTGAGAAATGCAATAAAGACAAAAACAAAATGCTATCAAAACAACTATAATAAATGGAACATTCAATAAGGGTTCTTTAGGTTGTTTCGGCAATCGGGAAACATCATTATGTTGGTGACTAGAAACTTTCATTGTATAAAATCTCGTATTTTTTAGAAAATGGGTTATTCTTTATACAAAATAAATATACCATTCCCAGTGATGCAGAATCTTCTCAACGCCTCTTCGAAGCCCTTTTTTAAATTTTCAATAGCTCTACATGAAAACACGTGTATTTTATACAAAAGATTTTAAAAAGCATGGATACCAAGAATATGATTTACAAACTTAGTGGTATCCTGCTTACTTAAATGTGAAGTTACCATGCAATATACAAGAACTTACGAATAGACAAACTCACTTATGAGGTGGTGTATAATAAAAATATATAAACATTATTTTCTTACTAGAAATATATTGATTATTGCATTTTTTAACCAAGCTATACTTGGATTGATAAACTTTAAAGAATCTTAAATCTCAATTTTTCCATTAATATGTCCTGCATTGCTTCTACGCTTTGAACGAAAAATGACATCTCTATGAGAAAAAACACCAATACAGCGTTCTCTAGATATACTAATTGGTGTTTCATGATGAATTACTTACTTGATAATCTGTTTCCCTCATACATGCAAAAGCGTCAGTTCATCTCTTTAACAAATATAAACAAGCCTTTCATTTCAACCTTTAACAGATATAATTCAAGAACTGTCTCTTATGAAACACTGAAAAAATATGTTGATTCTAATGATGCATCTTTGAATTTAAACAGTTCATGACGGAATTTTTTATTCCTTTTTTAGACAGTCTTATTGACACATCCGACACTTGTAACGCGCAAGAGAATAATTTGGATTATTCAATATAAAAAAAATTAAATGAGGTAATCATAGGAATTTGCTATTAAGTTGTAAAATGATAAAGGACCATTATAAATCAATGTATTATAAATAGATAACACACTAATTATTGAAGAAAACGATCTTGAGAATTCTGCTTGCAATCCTTTAACCACACATCATAAATAGGATGCTCAACAGCGTTCAAACCAGGACTATCTGCAAACATCCATCCTGTAAAAATACGCCGTATTTTTTTATCTAATGTTACTTCATTGACTTCAACAAAACCAGTTGTACGCGTGGGTTCATCTTTAGAGCTCGTATAACACGCACGTGGTGTTACCTGTAATGCGCCGTACTGATAAATTTTACCAAGAGTAACTTCAAAACGTGTGGTCCGTCCCGTGATTTTGTCAAGACCTGCAAAAACAGCAATTCCATTGCTAATACGCTCAGCCCGCACCCCATTATTTAAGGATAAAAACACTAAAATTCCCATAAAAAAAATATATATAAAATGCCTCACCCCTAAAAATAAAAAAAATCTCATCATATCAAAATCAATCGCACCTTAAAAAATAATTCTTTTCATAACATAGAGTCAAATAAGACAAAAAATACACACGCACATTAAAACATGTTATTTTTTAGGTGACCACGCATCATAATCTTCATGCACACAAGAACACTCTCCATTGGAGGTGATAGCCCCCTTTGGTCGATAGCCCTCACTTGTTCCTGTCATATTTGCAACATAAGGCTTTTCCCATTCATAAGGATGATAATCCTCTTGTGTTGGTGGACACTCACAGCGATGATGAATCCAGCCGTGCCAACCTGGTGGAATAGTAGAGGCCTCAGAATAGTCTTTATAGATAACCCAACGGTGCGGATAACCATCCTTATGAAGTCCTCCTTCATAATATATATTTCCAAATTGATCTTCCCCTATCCGCTTACCTTTGCGCCATGTGAAAAAACGCGTACCAATGGTATTGCCATTCCACCATGTGAAGATTTGCTTTAAAAAACGAGCCATCTGCTATTCCATTCATTTAGTGCGTTCATGAAATTAATCGTTGGAATAAAATTATTAACGATTGAAATTATCGAAAAAGTTACTAGTAAATTCAACTACAATTCCAATTGATAGGTTAACGTGCTATCCTTTAATTTCAAGAAGATATCATATGTATGGCTTCTTCTCCACCCCATAAAATTTAATCTATGCCAAGTTTCATCTTCACCAATTCATTAACAGCTTGGGGATTTGCCTTACCACCTGTTGCTTTCATTACCTGTCCAACAAACCAACCAGCTAAAGCAGGTTTGTGCTTTGCTTGCGCAACTTTATCAGAATTATTGGCAACGATCTCATCAACAGCTCTTTCAATAGCCTTTGTATCCGTTACCTGCTTCATATTTCGTTCTTCTACAATTTGGCGTGCATCTCCCCCCTCATTCCAAATAATCTCAAAAAGATCTTTGGCAATTTTTCCAGAAATAACTCCTTCTTTTATAAGATCAATAATGCTTCCCAATTGATTTGGCGATACTGGTGACTCTTCAATCTCACGATTATCTTTATTTAAAGCCCCTAAAAGGTCGTTAATCACCCAATTGGCAACTATTTTTCCATCACGCCCACGTGCTACTTCTTCAAAATAATCAGCAATAGCCTTTTCTGTCACAAGAATGGAAGCATCATACACTGTCAATCCCATTTCCTTAACAAAACGTGCTTTTATAGCGTCAGGCAACTCTGGTAAGTCTGCTGCCAAAGCATCCACAAATGCTTGATCAAATTCTAATGGTAAAAGATCAGGATCAGGAAAATAACGATAGTCATGCGCTTCTTCCTTTGAGCGCATAGAGCGCGTTTCACCTTTAGCGGCATCAAAAAGCCGAGTCTCTTGATCTATGACGCCTCCATCTTCTAAAATTGCAATCTGACGACGCGCTTCATATTCAATTGCTTGACCAATAAAGCGAATAGAATTAACGTTTTTAATTTCACAGCGCGTTCCAAAACCTTCACCAGGACGACGAACAGATACATTGACATCTGCACGCATAGAACCTTCATCCATATTGCCATCGCAAGTGCCCAAATAACGAACAATCGTACGCAATTTTGTCATATAGGCTTTAGCTTCATCTGATGAGCGCATATCAGGCTTAGAAACAATTTCCATAAGAGCAACACCAGAACGATTAAGATCTACAAAAGACATCGTTGGATGTTGATCGTGCATCGATTTTCCAGCATCCTGTTCAAGGTGCAACCTCTCAATTCCCACTTCAATATCCTCAAATTGGCCATTCGAATCTGGACCAACAGATATAATAATCTTTCCCTCTCCTACAATGGGATAGCGAAATTGAGAAATCTGATACCCCTGCGGTAAATCTGGATAAAAATAGTTTTTGCGATCAAAAACAGATTTTAAATTAATATGCGCCTTTAATCCTAACCCCGTTCGAACCGCTTGACGAACACATTCTTGATTAAGAACAGGCAACATACCTGGCATGGCTGCATCAATAAGTGATACATGATTGTTCGGCTCTGCACCAAATTTGGTTGATGCTCCTGAAAAAAGTTTCGAATTTGATATGATTTGCGCATGAACTTCCATGCCAATGATGACTTCCCAATCACCTGTAACTCCAGAAATAAAACGCTTAGAATCAGGAGTACGCGTATCAATGATGCTCATTGCCAATCCACTACCAATATTTTAAAATTCACTCATGGCTTATCTAAAACCATTCTCTCAGTGCAATCCTAGGATATAAATCTTACAACACAAGCCCGATTTTATCGGGCTTGTGTTGTTTGCATAAACATTAAGCTTTTTTAGGAGCCTTTTTCTTAGCTGTTTTTTTCTCTGTAGACGTTTCTTTCACTGCTGACTTTTTCTTTGCCGGCTTTTCTTCAAGGACATCTGATTCGTCATATTCTTTCATCAACTCTTCAACCGTCACTTCTTTATCTGTGACTTTTATCTGTGCTAATAAATGATCAATGACCTTTTCTTCAAAAATCGGAGCACGTAGATTTTCAACAGCTTCCGGAGTCTTACGGAAAAAATCCATAATCTCTTTCTCTTGTCCAGGATACTGGCGAACCTGATCAAAAACGGCTGCTTTTAGCTCATCCTCACTAACTTTAACACCAACCTTCATTCCAATTTCAGAAAGCACCAAACCAAGACGAACACGACGCTGCGCAAGGACACGATATTCCTCCCGTGCCTTTTCTTCTGTAATACCTTCATCTTCAAAACTGCGCCCAGCCTTTTTCAAATCATCATTAACCTGAGCCCATATATTGTTAAACTCAACCTCTAAAAGTTCTTCAGGAATCTCAAAATTATAATCAGCATCTAAAGCATCAAGAATTTGACGCTTAACTTTTTGACGTGTCACTGAACCATATTGGCTTTCAATCTGCCCACGAACGACCTCACGTAAGCGATCTAGAGACTCTAAACCAACTTTTTGTGCCGCTTCATCATCAATTTTTAATTCATCTGGTTTAAAGACAGCTTTGACAGTAATGTCAAACTCTGCTTCCCGTCCCGCCAAATGTGCCG
The DNA here is from genome assembly GCF_042196865.1 of Bartonella sp. AC130YNZD. Taxonomy (NCBI): domain Bacteria; kingdom Pseudomonadati; phylum Pseudomonadota; class Alphaproteobacteria; order Hyphomicrobiales; family Bartonellaceae; genus Bartonella; species Bartonella sp. AC130YNZD. Next base: position 211,729 of record NZ_JBHIQZ010000002.1, on the reverse strand, counting down.
CACTGTAATTATCAGGAAATTTAACAAAAATCGTTTTTACATCCCCAACTTTCACACCAACCAATTGCTCTTCAAAACCAGGAATAAATTGTTTTGACCCAAGAATCAGTTGTGCATCACTATCTGCCCCACCTTCAAATGGAATGCCTTCAAGCTTACCTTGATAATCTATGGTAATGCGATCACCTTCTTCAGAATTCCCCTCTTTTAGAGAATAATTACGCGTAGAAGAAAGGACGCGATTGACTTGATCATCAATATCCTGTTCAGGAATAGTTGCAATTTCACGGATAACCTTAATATGTTCAAAATCTTTAATGTCAATTTTTGGTAAAACTTCATACTTTAAACTAAAAGTAAAATCAGCCTTGCCATCTAGAATTTTTTCATCTTCATCTATATCTATTTTTGGCTGCATCGCTGTACGTTCATTGCGGTCTGCTAAAATAGAACGGGGTGCATCACTGAGTATCTCATTGAGAATCTCAGCCATAAAGGATTTACCATACATTTTTCGCAAATGCCCACTAGGCACTTTACCGGGACGAAAACCATTAAGCTTGATTTTTCCCTTGGTATCATCCAATCGTTCATTCAACTTTTCTTCTAAATCTTTCGCTGGAACCACGATCTTAATTTCGCGCTTCAGTCCTTCATTAAGCGTCTCGGTAACCTGCATTAAACACCTTCATTTTTCTAAGGAGAGGGATCAACCCACTCTAATAATCATTACATTCTAACACTTCGAGTGTTACATTTACCATGAAGCGGAATTTCAGACACGTAGAAATCCGTAGCACTTAAGGGATTGCTTTGGTGCGGATGGAGGGACTCGAACCCCCACGGTCTCCCGCCAGAACCTAAATCTGGTGCGTCTACCAATTTCGCCACATCCGCTCAAACTTACAAGCTAATAACCTTATACAAGCGGCGTTTCTATACCATTAATTACAGAAAAAAAGCAAACAAATATATTAAAAAAAACAAAATCTATGCTTTTCATACATAACTGCTTACGCTAAAAGTCAATTATGTTAAAGACATTTGATATCCCAATTCATATCATCGGTGGCGGTCTTGCGGGGTGTGAAGCAAGCTGGCAAATCGCTCAGTCAGGAATTTCTGTTGTTTTGCATGAAATGCGACCCGAAAAAAAATCAGATGCCCATAAAACCGATAAATTGGCAGAACTGGTTTGTTCAAATTCGTTTCGTTGCGATGATTCATTAACAAATGCCGTAGGGCTTTTACATGCTGAAATGCGATTAGCAAAATCGTTAATTATGAAAGCTGCTGATGCCAACAAAGTTCCCGCAGGTAGTGCTCTTGCTGTTGACCGTGATGGATTTTCAAAAACCGTTACGACAGCACTTGAAAATCACCCTCTTATAACAATCAGACGTGAAGAAGTTCAAGAAATTCCTAAAGCTTGGAAACATGTTGTCATTGCAACAGGCCCCCTTACATCGCCTGCACTTGCTCAAAAATTACAAGCAATAACCGGTATAAAAGCTCTTTCTTTTTTTGATGCAATTGCGCCTATTATCCATACCGACAGTATTGATATCAACATTTGTTGGTATCAGTCTCGCTATGATAAAATTGGTCCTGAGGGAACAGGAAAAGATTATCTTAATTGTCCCCTCAACAAAGAACAATATGAAACATTCGTTGAAGCGTTAAAAAATGCTGAAAAAACAGAGTTTCGTGACTTTGAAAAAACACCCTATTTTGATGGATGCCTCCCCATTGAAATTATGGCTGAGCGCGGACTTGAAACGTTAAGACATGGTCCTATGAAACCTATGGGCTTAACTAATGCCCATAACCCTACAGTTAAACCCTATGCTGTCGTTCAATTACGCCAAGATAATAAACTTGGAACGCTTTATAATATGGTCGGCTTTCAGACAAAATTAAAATATGGTGAACAAATTCGCATTTTTAGAATGATTCCCGGTCTTGAAAAAGCAGAGTTTGCGCGTCTTGGTGGTCTTCACCGCAATACCTACCTCAACTCGCCAATTATTCTTGATCAAACCCTTCGTTTAAAACAAAAAAAACAACTACGCTTTGCAGGGCAAATTACCGGATGTGAAGGTTATGTAGAATCAGCGGCAATAGGGCTTCTTGCTGGACGTTTTGCTGCTGCCGAATATCATCATATTTCCCCTTGCCTACCCCCACAAACTACAGCATTCGGAGCCCTTTTGAATCATATTACAGGGGGACACATCATAGATGAAAAAGCAGAAACACAATCTTTTCAGCCAATGAATATCAATTTCGGACTCTTTCCCCCTATTGCTTCTATTAAACATTCAGGAAAACGCTTACCAAGTAAAGAAAAAAAATTAGTAAAAAAACAAGCCATAACAGCGAGAGCTCTCAATGATTGTACTCAGTGGTTAGCAAATAAAGAATCAAAGAGCTCCTGTTTATAAAAAACACACGATTCGCCTCTCACCTACTGAATAGATCTTTATGCCCCTCATGAAAAAATCACCCTAAAGCCTTTTAAAGACTGCCTCCCCCAATCAATAAATACTACCCTACGTTTCATCATTTATTCAATTATGTAGATGCTGTAAAATAACTTTTGGCTATAAAAAAACTTTACCGCTATCAACAATTTAATATGATTTAATGACTAAAACAAAATAATCATATAAATATATTATGAATAATCAAAAAAATAAATAAATGGAAAATACACAAGTAATACTGTACTATCTTTATTAATAGTTTTTATATTACGTAATGTATATTATTTTATAAGAGTAATTTTTCTGTTTTTAACTTCCTCCCTCAAAATTTGTGATGTTCTCTTATTTTAACTCTGTATGATGAAGGAAAAATACGCGCTTGCATATCACAAGTGAAATAAAGATATGGAAAAAATATTTGTAGGATAGAGCTGGAGCTATCTCTCCCCTCTCAAATGCCAAGAAAAATCCCAATATTGAAAGCGAAATCTGAATATCATAAGATTCTTTTATTTCAGGATTTTATAATAAATCAATAAAATTATCCTCTTGGTGCGTCACAAGAAAGGTTGGCGTATAAGAGTAAAAGAATAAAACTATCCCTTATGCACTCGTCTCAGATATCTGGGGCTAGTCGCAACATTATAGGAAGTGAGAAAAATAGATAGCACGGTGGCACGAACATGCGCTTTTATTAAGCGTAAATGGTGATATATAATAACTTTTATAGACTTTACAGAGTTTTCCGCCTCATATTATTTACGGATCTTGTTTTGAAATAAATACCGTAACACTTCAGCGTAACAAAAGTTAATATTACATTTTATAACTCATACCCGCGCTCAATTAATACAGTGCAATATTTTATTGAAAAGACTAAAAACAATATATTTCCAGCAATACATGAAAATAAAAAGCATCGCAAAGATCTCAAAGTTTTATGTGAAAAACAAGCATAACACATGTGTTAAAAAAACCCGTTTATAAATAAATCGGGTTTTTTTAATGTAGCTTAAATTATTTTTTATTAACTGCTTCTTTAAGGCTTTTTCCTGCAGAAAATTTGGGTACAGAACGTGCTGGAATATCGATTTCAGCACCAGTTGAAGGATTACGCCCCTTTGTTGCAGCACGATGAGAAACTTCAAAAGTGCCAAAACCTGGAAGACGAACATCTCCCCCTGAAGCCAAAGCTTCTGTTACAGAAGCCATAAAAGCATCAACAACAACACCAGCTTGCGCTTTCGAAACACCTGCCTTTTCAGCAACGGAGCTAACGAATTCACTTTTATTCATAAAATATTTCCTTTCCCTATATTACCTGAACATGACTTAATCATGTTATTGGTCAGTTTATTGAAAAGTACAGCAAACAGAAGTCTTATTTTTATCCAAAACATTGTTTTTTTAGCAATAATCACAGTTATTCACGGAATTTTTCACTTTTTCCAACAAAAAACAGAATAATAACCTCAACAACACCTTCTACCACCTAAAAAATGCCGTTATAAATGAGATAAGTGAATCAGTGCGCAATCTGTATTCCTTCACTATCACTGCTCTCTGACCGGATTGGCACAGCTCCTGTAGAGGGTTCTTTCCATTCAATAGTGTCTGGAAAACGAACCAAAGCGTGTTTCAAAACTTCACTCACATGATTTACTGGAATAATTTCCATATTATTTTTGACATCATCAGGAATATCAACCAAATCTTTTGCATTTTCTTCAGGAATAAGTACTTTTTTTATCCCTCCTCGAAGAGCTGCTAAGAGTTTTTCTTTTAATCCACCAATGGGTAAAACGCGTCCACGTAAAGTAATTTCACCAGTCATTGCAATATCTTTATGCACAGCTACTCCTGTAAGGACCGAAACAATTGCTGTCACCATTGCAATCCCAGCCGATGGGCCATCTTTTGGTGTCGCACCCTCTGGAACATGAACATGGATATCGCGTTTTTCAAAAAGTGGAGGTTCAATACCAAAATCAACAGCACGAGAACGTACATAAGATGCTGCCGCTGAAATGGACTCTTTCATAATATCACGTAAATTTCCAGTTACAGTCATCTTCCCTTTGCCGGGCATCATAACTCCTTCAATGGTCAATAACTCTCCACCGACTTCTGTCCACGCAAGACCTGTTACAACACCAATTTGATTTTCTCCTTCAATCTGATTGTAATGATAACGTTTAACACCCAAGAAATCATGAATATTACTTTCTGTAACTTTTACAGATTTTTGATGTGTTTTGAGAATTTTTGTAACGGATTTGCGGGAAATTTTCATGAGTTCACGTTCAAGGTTACGAACGCCTGCCTCACGTGTATAAAACTGAATAATTGACCTTAGTGCTCCATCAGAAATACTGAGTTCTTTTTTAGATAAACAGTGATCTTTTAGTGCCTTTGGTAAAAGATGCTGTTTAACAATTTCCATTTTCTCACATTCAGTATAACCAGCGATACGAATAATTTCCATACGATCCATTAACGGACCTGGAATATTAAGTGTATTGGCAGTTGTGATAAACATGACATCAGAAAGATCATATTCAACTTCCAAATAGTGATCAATGAATGTACCATTTTGTTCAGGATCAAGAACTTCTAATAAAGCGGATGAAGGATCGCCACGAAAATCCTGGCCCATTTTATCAATTTCATCAAGCAAGAAAAGCGGATTAGATTTTTTTGCTTTTTTCATAGACTGGATAATTTTTCCAGGCATCGATCCAATATATGTTCGGCGATGTCCACGAATTTCTGCTTCATCTCGGACACCTCCCAATGAGATACGAACATACTCACGTCCCGTTGCCTTTGCAATAGAGCGCGCTAATGATGTTTTCCCTACACCTGGAGGACCTAACAAACAAATAATGGGACCTTTTATCTTTGACGCGCGACTTTGTACGGCCAAATATTCAATAATTCGCTCCTTAACTTTTTCAAGACCAAAATGTTCATTATTCATGACCTTTTCAGCAAAATCTAAATTGTTTTTAATCTTAGATTTTTTACCCCAAGGCATTGCTAATAACCAATCAAGATAGTTACGTACAACTGTCGCTTCTGCAGACATAGGAGACATGTTCCGTAATTTTCTCAATTCTGCTCCAGCTTTTTCCTGTGCTTCCTTGGATAGTTTTGTATTCTTGATACGTTCTTCTAATTCAGAGAGTTCATCTCGGCTATCATCACCTGCTCCTAACTCTTTTTGAATAGCCTTCATCTGCTCATTGAGATAATATTCTCGTTGGTTTTTTTCCATTTGCCGTTTAACATGCGAACGAATACGTTTTTCAACCTGCAAAACAGAAATTTCTCCTTCCATGAAGGACAAAACACGTTCAAGACGGGACCGCACAGGTAAGAGCTCTAATATTTCCTGTTTTTCTGCAAGTTTAATCATCAAATGAGAAGCAATCGTATCGGCAAGCTTAGAAGGATTATCAAGCTGGCCAATCGCATTCACAACTTCAGGAGAGATTTTTTTATTAAGCTTTACATAGTTTTCAAAATAAGCAATCACTGACCTTGAAAGAGCTTCAATCTCAACATCACTCTCTCTAGGTTCTTCTGTAACAGTTGCAAAAGCCTGATGATAACCTTCACTTAAAGCAAATTGACTAATTTTTGCACGTGCAGTTCCTTCAACCAAAACCTTTACAGTACCATCAGGAAGCTTTAAAAGTTGAAGAATATTAGCAAATGTACCAATATGATAAATATCCTCTGATTTTGGATCGTCATCAGAAGCATTTTTTTGTGTCACCAATAGTATTTGCTTATCAACCGCCATCGTTTCTTCAAGAGCACGAATTGATTTTTCGCGGCCCACAAAAAGTGGAACAATCATATGGGGGAAGACAACAATATCACGAAGAGGTAAAACAGCATAAACCCCATCTCTTACTTCATCTGTCTTTTCATCAATATATTGCATAACTCTCCTTTCTGGAGCCTATGAGCTATCTACAACAATTAGCCCACCTTAGAAAATCTCAGCTCTTCACTGTACATGAAGTGGTAATTACTCATACATAAATCAAGCATTATAATGATATTATTAGAAACACCTATCAAATACCGTTCATTACCACCTTTTATATTGTGCATCACACAATGTCATGCTGATACATTTTCTTTATCTTCTGCACGTTCTGAGTAAATATAAAGAGGACGCGCTTTACCATCAACGACATCACTCGAAATAACCACTTTTTGAACGCCTTCAAGAGCCGGTAGCTCAAACATCGTCTCAAGAAGGATCTTCTCCATAATAGAACGTAAACCACGAGCACCAGTTTTACGTTCAATTGCTTTCTTTGCAATAACACGTAAAGCATCTTCATGAAATGCTAACTCGACATTCTCCATTTCAAAAAGACGCTGATATTGCTTTACTAACGCATTTTTAGGTTGGGATAAAATTTGCATGAGGGCGTTAACATCTAAATCCTCTAAGGTAGCGACTATAGGAAGGCGCCCAATAAATTCTGGTATTAAACCAAATTTAATAAGATCTTCAGGCTCTAAATCACGAAAAATTTCACCGACACAACGCTCATCCGGAGCCTTAACAGTCGCAGAAAAACCAATAGAAGTTTTTTCACCACGCCCTGAAATAATCCGTTCTAAACCTGCAAAAGCTCCCCCACAAATGAATAAGATGTTTGTGGTGTCAACCTGAAGAAACTCTTGTTGCGGATGCTTACGTCCACCTTGAGGAGGAACAGAAGCAATCGTTCCTTCCATAATTTTTAATAACGCTTGCTGAACTCCTTCCCCCGAAACATCTCTTGTAATAGAAGGATTGTCTGCTTTACGAGAAATCTTATCAACCTCATCAATATAAACAATACCACGCTGCGCACGTTCAACATTATAATCTGCTGCTTGAAGAAGCTTCAAAATAATATTTTCAACATCTTCTCCCACATAACCCGCTTCAGTCAAAGTGGTCGCATCCGCCATCGTAAAAGGCACATCAATAATACGTGCTAATGTTTGTGCAAGATAAGTTTTACCACAACCCGTTGGACCAACAAGAAGAATATTTGATTTAGCCAACTCAATATCATTGCTTTTAGACTGATGCGCCAACCGTTTATAATGATTATGAACAGCAACAGAAAGAACACGCTTTGCATGCTGCTGACCAATAACATAGTCATCAAGAACTGTTATAATTTCCTGTGGCGTAGGAACACCATCACGCACCTTAACCCCAGAAGACTTATTTTCTTCCCGAATAATATCCATGCAAAGCTCTACACATTCATCACAGATAAATACAGTAGGCCCCGCAATGAGCTTACGCACCTCATGCTGACTCTTGCCGCAGAACGAGCAATAGAGAGTATTTTTTGATTCGTTCCCGCTATTGCTAATTTTGCTCATTTTTCTTTCCTTTCACCACAATATATGAACACTTTGCCTTTTCAAAGGAAGCCTTTCATCATGAAAACTAAAAGACATATAGAAAACCATGCATGTCTCAATACTTTTAGGTGTTTCTCTTATTTTGCTATATTTTTTATAAAACTCTTTGATTTAAAGTAGCTGTTTTTTCTATAAAAATTCTTAATCTTTTTCTTCTTTTTCAGTTTCTGCACGGTATTGTATAACATCATCAACTAAGCCAAACGCTTTGGCTTCTTCTGCTGTCATAAAATGATCGCGATCGAGAGTTCTCTCTATAACCTCATAATCTTGACTCGTATGTTGAACATAAATTTCATTTAAACGCCGTTTCATCTTTATAATATCTTGCGCATGTCGCTCAATATCTGAAGCTTGACCTTGAAAACCACCAGATGGTTGATGCACCATAATACGTGCGTTTGGTAATGTAAAACGATGACCTTTTGCTCCAGCCGTTAACAATAAAGACCCCATAGATGCCGCTTGCCCCATGCAAAGCGTAGAAACAGGAGGGCGAATAAACTGCATAGTATCATAAATAGCCATACCAGATGTTACGACACCACCTGGAGAATTAATATAAAGACTAATTTCTTTTTTAGGATTTTCCGCTTCCAAGAAAAGCAACTGTGCACAAACAAGCATTGCCATACCATCTTCAACAGGTCCATTAATAAAAATAATCCGTTCCTTTAAAAGACGGGAAAAAATATCATAGGCCCGTTCACCACGATTTGTTTGTTCAATAACCATAGGAACAAGGCTTAATGCTGTTTTCATTGGATCACTCATATTTTTACTTTCCGTTCATATAACAACCGCTTTTTACACATTCAATGTTTTTATCCATATGTTAACATTACTCTCTTGTGCAAGCTACAATCAAGAGATTGTATAAGATAGATTAAAATCTCAATAGTTAAAATAGCAATAATAACTCTACCTAAACAAATGATGAACATCCGGAATGCGAGATACCGCCCAATGGTAAAAACTTCCTTCCTGAGGTCTTTTCGTAGTCTTTGTCTTTCTGTGAATATGAAAGCCTATCAAGCGTGAATCTGTAAGCGGCTTTACACCAAAAGCTGGTTCAAAAATACGTTCAGTTTTTCGCCCAGTCCAATAATAAAAAGTTTCCTTTTCCTTTGCTTCATGAAAAAAACCATATCGTTTTGCTAATCGTGAAATACCATCATTGCCAAATATTGTAACGCCAAGATTTCGCGGTAAAATCGGCATTTTTTTCCTCTTTAACCAGAACGGTCTCCAAACACGACGCTTAAACCCAAGCCAATGAGGAATAATTTCTGTGCCAGCCCAATAATCCTCAAATATTTTTATAATAGGGTTATTGGGCGGAAAATAAAGTGCAGAAACGCCTACTCTTATATTATTTTCTCTTACCAACCAAACCTTATCCGCATCTGGATGAAATTGTTTAACAAGGTAAACATCTGTATCTAACCAAACACCTTGTTGATATTTCATCAGCATAACACGAAAAAAAATCCGAGAACTGAACAATTGTACACCCTAGTTTATCATCAGAAAAATCGGGATCAAGGCGATAAATTGCTGAGCGTGGTAAAATTGATTCGGCTTCATGCAGCTCAACACCAGCAGGGAGATTATCTATTTTTTTATCATAACTAAAAAGCTTAACTCGCTGTCCAGTTTTAACCATTGAGGACAAACAAAGCCTATCCACCAATCTTAATTGTCCACTATACCAAAAAGTACAAATATCCATAGATAATATATCAAAAATATTCTAAACTTACGCGAAAGAGTTGTTCAACATCACGAACCCTATCAGCAAGAGCAAAAATCACTATTCTATCACCAGACAAAATACGCGTATCTGCCGAAAGCTGTATTATTGTCTTATTGCGATAAATTGCACCAATTCTCAAACCATCTGATAAATTGAGCTCTGATAATGACTTACCAACCAATGAAGATGTTTGCATCACTTCAGCTTCAATAATTTCTGCTCGGCCATTAAAAACTGAATGAACAGAACGAATACGCCCACGGCGCATTTGTTGCAAAATTCTCGATATTGTAACACTATGGGGATTAAGATATGCATCCACACCAACAGCACGACTAAATTCTTGATAGGCAACATTATTAATCAATACCATATTGGCTTTGCAGCCCAATCTTTTAGCAATAATAGCGCTTAAGAGATTAACCTGATCTTGATTGGTCAATGTAATCATTAAATCGGACTGATCAATTCCCGCATCTTGAAGAATCACTGGATCTAACACGTTACCGTATAAAACTGTTGTTTTTTCAAGCTGATCAGCAATTGTGAGGGCTCTTTCTCTATGCGCTTCTATAATCTTCAATTTTAATTTATGGAAACGCTTTTCAATAGCCTGTGCAACATAAAGGCCAATGTGACCACCCCCTGCAATAATCATGCGGTGGGCATCTTGTTCTTTATGACCAAAAAGCCCAACAGCACGACGCATCTGTTCACGAGAAACAACAAGATAGGTTATATCACCAACGCGTAATTGCGTTTCTGAATGTGCAACCAATAATTCCGCGCCACGTTTAATAGCAGTAACCGTCGTATGAAGATCTGGAAAAAGCTCTGTTAATTGACGCAAAGGTGTATTAATAACTGGACAATCTTCCATGCATTCCAAAGCTAGTGCCACAATATCATCATTACAAAAATAAAGAACATCTATTGCACCAGGTAAAGCAATACGGCGCAAAACCATTTCCCCAACTTCAACTTCTGGCGAAATAACCACATCAATGGGAATATTCTCTCTGGAAAAAAGCGTCTTATAACGTGGTTCTAAATAAGATTGTGAGCGAATACGAGCAATTTTTGTGGGCACATTAAATAATGAATGTGCTACTTGGCAAGCTACCATATTAACTTCATCAAACAAAGTGACAGCAATCAACATATCAGCTTTGTCTGCATCTGCTGCCAAAAGAACTTCAGGCCGTGAACCGTGACCAACAAAACCTCTCACATCCAATGTATCGCGAATCTTTTCAATTAATCTCGTTTCAATATCAATAACAGTAACATCGTGATTTTCAGCAGCAAGACGCTCTGCTATCCCATAACCAACCTGTCCTGCTCCACAAATAATAATACGCATCGCTTTAAGAAACTCCAAGCGCTTTAAGTTTACGGTGCAAAGCTGAACGCTCCATGCCTATAAATTCAGCAGTACGTGATATATTTCCACCCAAACGCCCAATCTGCGCCACTAAATATCTCTTTTCAAATAATTCTCGAGCTTCACGTAACGGCAAATCCATTATACTTTCATCTGAATCCATTTGAAGACGTGGCAAAGAATCACTTACTTCACTGGGAAGAAAGTCCGCTGTTATAGGACCATCACCATCTCGCACAAGAATAAGAAGACGCTCAATATTATTACGTAATTGCCGCACATTACCCGGCCAAGCGTGCGTTTGCAAAATAGCAATCACATCATCACTGATTGCACGCGGTTTAATCCCAACCTGCTGTGATATTGTTTTTACAAAATGATGTACAAGTTCTGGAATATCTTCACGACGCGCTGAAAGGGGCGGAACAACAATAGGAACAACGGAAAGACGGTGAAAAAGATCCTCCCTAAAGCGCCCATCAGAAATGAGGTTTTCAAGATTTTGCGCTGTCGAAGAAATGATACGGACATCCACCTTAACACGTTTTGTGCCGCCAATTCTCTCAAATGTTTGCCCCGTTAAAACTCGAAGAATCTTCCCTTGAGTCTCACGCGGCATGTCAGCAATTTCATCAAGATATAAGATACCGCCATGAGCTTCCTCTAAGGCACCGATTTTACGCTCTCTTCCCTCCATTTCGCTGCCAAACAGCTCTATTTCCATTCTTTCTGGAGTAATCGTTGCAGCATTTATTGTAACAAATGGCCCATTCGAACGCGTTGAGAGCGCATGAATAGTTCGTGCAACAGTCTCTTTTCCTGCCCCTGAAGGACCTGTTATCATGATGCGACTATTGGTTGGTGCTACTTTTTCTATGATCTGACGCAAATTTTTTATAACTGTCGATTTTCCGAGCAACTCTAATGTCTCGTTCGAACGCTTTCGCAATTCTAAAAGCTCACGTTTTAAATTTGAGTTTTCAAGTGTTCTCTCTGCAACCAATACAAGTCTATCAGCTTTAAAAGGTTTTTCAATGAAATCATATGCCCCTCGCTTTATAGCGGAAACAGCCGTCTCAATATTACCATGACCAGAGATCATAACGACCGGAAGAGCTGGATATTGTGTTTTAATTTCATCAAGCAGTGCTAAACCATCGAGACGGCTACCCTGTAGCCAAATATCCAAAAAAATGAGCTTTGGAATACGCTCACTAATTTGAGCCAATGCTTCATCAGAGTTACAAGCAACACGCGTTTCATAACCTTCATCATCTAAAATACCAGCAACAAGCTCACGAATATCTGCTTCATCATCAACAATCAAGATATCTGATACCATACTATTCCCCTATCTTATGATTTATGGCTTGTATAATATTACCCTGCTTACCCCCATCCGCTGGAAATATCAAACGGATCATCGCACCACGACCTTCATAAAAACTCTCCGGTGCATCATGAAGCTCCATGAAACCACCGTGATCTTCAATAACTTTGCGCACAATAGCTAACCCCAGCCCTGTTCCTTTTTCCCGCGTTGTTATATAGGGTTCTAATAACTTTTGTCTTTGCTCTTTAGGAAGTCCTTTCCCGTTATCAACAACATCCACAACCACCCATTCTTCCTGACGATAAGAACGGATAAGAATATGACCGTGAATATTTTCCTCTCGCATAACTGAATCTATGGATTCGCTCGCGTTTTTGATAACATTGCAAAAAGCCTGTACAATGAGACGGTTATCAAATGCACCCATAAGTGGTAGAGTTCCTAAATCTTGCTCAAAATGAATATCATGTCGCGTCACTTCTATCAAGAAACATGCTTCGCGCAACAATTCTCGTATATCTAAAATATGCATTTTGGGTTTGGGCATACGTGCAAAAGAGGAAAACTCATCAACCATACGCCCAATATCTCCAACCTGCCGAATAATTGTGTCAATACACCGCTCAAAGACCTCTCTATCTTGTGTAATAGCTTTGTTATAACGTTTACGAATGCGTTCAGCGGATAACTGAATAGGTGTAAGAGGATTTTTAATTTCGTGTGCAATACGCCGCGCAATATCCGCCCACGCCGCTGTACGTTGCGCTGCAACAAGGTCTGTAATATCATCAATTGTTAGAACCCAAGATTGTCCCTGTCCATCATCCTCCTCCATCGTAACTTGGACATTACAGACACGCTCTTTTCCTGCAACATTTAAAGTGACCTGCTCACGATGGTTTTTACGATCCAATGAACGCACAAACTGAAAAACCTGCCAAATTTCAGCGCTTAAAGATAAAAGACTTTTTCCAACAACGTGCTCAGAGCGAATATCAAACATCGCTTCAATAGACCGATTGATAATGGTGATATCACCATTATCATCTATACCTGCTACTCCCGCTGTTACACCCGATAATACAGCTTCAGAAAAACGCCGTCTTTCATCAATTTGATCACGCACTGCAATCAATTCATTACGCCGACTTTTCAATTCACTGACCATGTAATTAAAAGTTTTGGATAATTGCCCAATATCTCCATCTTTTGCTCGTACTGGCACGAAAATTTCCATATTTCCAGAAGCAACATCATCGGCAGCACTAATGAGAAGACGAATAGGACGTACTAAGCGATCAGCAACAGCAATAGCAGCCCAAATAGCTGATAAGAATAAACTAAAAAAAAGACACAAATAAAGCATACCAAATGCAATCTGTGTCAGCAGGCGATTTTCATTTAAATCACGATAACGATCTGTATTAACTTCTGTCAAACGCAAAGCAGATAAAACACCTTTATCAACGTCACGCACCAAATATAAAAATGTGTTTGGAATATTGGTAAATTTTAAAATAATACCAAAATAATCATGAACGCCTGGTTGAAAAGAAAAAGGGCTCGCACTGGTTGCACGTTCAATAAGATGAGAAGGAGGAATTGGCAGTTTATCTTCATCACCAAGAGCACTCGATACAAAAATAGCTCCGCTAGAACTTAACAAAAATGCACCACGCAAATTGCGTCCTAGAGCATGACGCGTCAATTGCATCCTATATTCAGCTGGATTACGTTCTAAGAGTTTTTTGTTATCAAGTGCAAATGCCATCGCGTAGGATAAATTTTTTAAATTTTGAAGCATTTCATCTGCATAAGCATTTGCTAAATCAATAGAAGAGCCCACAATTTGCCGCGTTGTTGTATCAAACCATCGATCAAGTCCCAAATTTAGTGCTGGACCCGATACAAGAGCTACAGCAACAGCTGGCATTGTCGCAACAAGTGCAAACAATGAAATAAGGCGCACATGAAGACGCGATCCTGCACGCCTTGAACGCCAAGCACGAATGATCGGTATCATCTCATAAAAAACGATGACAATAAGCCCTAAAACCCAAAAACTATTAATTCCTATAAGAATAAGGGTTACTGTTCTACTGGGAACAACAGGAGTTAATCCAATAAGAATAATAAATGAAACAGAGGCCGTAAGTAAAGCCAATACAATAATTGTAATCCCTAAAAAAATATATACCTTACTTAAACGATACAACTCATCGTTATAAGTATTTTTATCTATGTCTTGAAGATTCGTCACAGATGTTATATTCGTCATGAGCTTACATACCCTTATCCCATTATTCTCATATAACCTTTTGTAGCAAAAATTGACAATACTAATACTACATTTAAAATAGGGCAAATATAGTCAACGAGAAAAAACTTCTACATTTTGCAAAATATCTTTAAAATAGACTGTGTTCGACGATACTTTACGAAGGAAATGAGATGCGATTAACAAAACAAACAAATTATGCTCTTCGAATGCTCATGTATTGTGCAGATAATCAGGGAACTCTCAGTCGTGTTCCAGAAATTGCTAAAGCATATGCCGTTTCAGAGCTTTTTTTATTTAAAATCCTTCAGCTGCTTGTTCAAGCAGGTTTTATACAAACAGTGCGTGGACGCAATGGTGGAGTTAGATTGGCTAAACCCGCAGCAGAGATTTCAGTCGCGGATGTTGTGAAAGTAACAGAAGACAACTTTTCCCTCGCAGAATGTTTCGATACTGCAGAACCAACTTGCCCCTTGTTTGATTTTTGTGGTTTAAATACCGCACTTCAAAAAGCATTAAATGCTTTTTTTGAGGTGTTATCTGTGATATCCCTTGCTGATCTACAACAACCATCCTTTCAAAATCATTTTAAAATTAATGACAAAAAAGCAAACTAAGATTATAATACAAGGAGATTAAGTATTTCTATTGCAGCAATAATATTAGCCGCTGGACGGGGTGAAAGAGCAGGATCTCCCCATAAAATTCCAAAACAATATCGGCTTCTAGGACAAAAGCCAATTATTTATCATACCGTGCATTGTTTTTTGCAGCATCCAGCTATCACAACAATTATTCTTGTTATTCATCCAGAAGATCGTCAAATCTGTGAACAAGCTATTGGCGATTTTAAAGAGCGCCTTATTATCGTTGAAGGAGGCAATACACGTCAAATCTCTACCTTATATGGACTTCAGGCACTCAAAAAATTGGCCCCCCAATATGTGCATATTCATGATGGTGCACGCCCTTTTATCGAAAACAAGCTTTTTAATAACATTCACAACACTATCACGCCTCAAGAAGGTGTTCTTCCTGTTCTGCCCATCTCTGATACCCTTAAACGTATAAATAATCAGCATGTTTTAGAAACAATTCCCCGTACCCATCTTTATAGTGCACAAACTCCACAGTGTTTTCCCTTTGAACATATCTTAGCGGCCCATAAACAAGCAAAACAAGCTTTCAAACAAGAATTCACTGACGATTCTGCAATTGCCGAATGGTTTGGAATTCCTATGCGTACCGTTCCTGGGGATCCTAACAACATAAAAATTACATGGCATGAAGATTTTAATACTGCACATTTATATCTCCAAAAGAAAATGCAAATATTTCCTGATATTCGCACCGGCAATGGTTATGATGTTCACTCTTTTGAGGATGGTGATTTTCTTATATTATGTGGTATAAAAATCCCTTTTCATAAAAAATTAAAGGGACACTCCGATGCGGATGTTGCTCTTCATGCATTAACAGATGCCCTTCTTGCAACTCAAGGTGCTGGAGATATCGGTACACATTTTCCTCCCTCTGATCCTCAATGGAAAAATGTATCATCAGAAATTTTTCTCCGTCATGCTCTTGATATTATAAAACAAGCAGGTGGTCGTATCGCCAATGTTGATATCACAATTATCGCTGAAAATCCTAAAATTGGTCCCTATCGTCATGCCATGACAGAAAACCTTATGACAATACTTGCAATGACACCTGATCGAATCTCTATCAAAGCAACAACAAATGAACGGCTTGGATTTATTGGTCGTGGTGAGGGAATTGCTGCCCTTGCAACAGCGAGCGTCCTTTATTCAGGAAAAATTCCCCAATGACATATCTTTGTGAAAAAAAAGCACATGAAGTCCTTAATACTTTTCGCCAAAAAGGTTTACTGTTAACAACTGTAGAGTCTTGTACAGGAGGACTCATTGCTGCAAGCCTCACAAATATTGCAGGATCGTCAGATGTTCTCGATTGTGGATTTGTTGTTTATTCAAATGAATCTAAAACACGCCTTGTTGGCGTTTGTGCTGAACTTATAAAAACCTATGGTGCCGTTTCAAAAGAAGTTGCTCTTGCAATGGCTGAGGGTGGATTAAAACATTCACAAGCTGACATTGCAGTTTCTGTAACAGGAATTGCTGGTCCAGGAGGTGCAAGTCTTGATAAACCTGTAGGACTTGTGCATTGCGCAGTAGCTTATAAAAACCACTCGCCCCTGCACAAAGAAATGCACTTTGCTCATCTTAATCGCAATGCTATCCGCCATGCAACTGTTGAAAATGCTTTTCAAATGATTCTGGAATTGCTTCACTGAATTCCCCATACTAATTTCAAAATTCTTTATTCCCCATCGAGTCTATAATCATCAACATCTTGAAAAATTTTTATTGTATCACAACTTGAAAATGAACGATCTGAATAGCGTAAAGTTATCTCACTTCAGTCCTGTGTAGGTTGAATTAATCAAATTTATTCACTTACACGCCACAAGAGAAAAAACTGTATAAATAAAATGATTAAAGAAAGAGACACTTGTACTTCTCTCAAGTGCTAAGAGCTGGCGCGCAACATCTTGAGAGATGGCAAATAAATGATGCAGGAGTACTTCTTCATAAGTGTACAGATGTAGATTTTATATACTTTTACGAGAATATATACTATTTATTATGAGCACTATTATGAAATGGGTATGACGCAAGCATGTTCTATTTGGGCGTTCTGTTTAACGGATGTGCATCTATTAAAAAAGAGAGAAACAAAAGCATGAAGCTGTGCATCATCTTCATCATTTAAAATGATGTTCCTTCAATATGCTTTTGACAGCTGAATTAAAAACAAATAGTAAAGATGGAAACCGGTTTTCACCTTCACGCTGTTATAAGCAATACGTATTGTTAAAAAATAACAGAATAGACTATGTTACCGTAGAGCCATAAATCTGATGCGCACGCTTCTCAAAAGCCTCGGTAAATTTACGAAACGCAATATCAAACATTGAGCCCATCACTAATCCAAGCGTTTTACTTTTAAATTCATAATCAATAAAAAACTCTACATTACATGCATTGGTATTTTCAATATCATGAAAGGCCCAACGATTTTCAAGATATTTGAATGGACCATCAATATATTTAACTTCTATAAGACTTTTTTCCGGCTGAAGAAATACTTGAGTCGTAAAAGTTTCACGAATAATCTTATAGCCAACGGTCATATCCGCAAGAAGCAATATTTTTTTTCCATATTCTTTTCGAGAACGTATTATTAAAGACTCACACATTGGTAAAAATTCAGGATAACGCTCAATATCTGAAACCAGATCAAACATTTCACTGGCACTATGGGTGATCTGCCGATGTATTGTAAAAATCGGCATAATTATCTCTGTAAGGAAAATTTTTCATCACGCGCTTTTTGCAAAATGGCAAAATCATCTCCAGCATGATGAGATGAACGCGTTAAAGGATTGGAGGCCATATGTAAAAATCCTTTTACTTTACCAATCTTGGCAAAAGACTCAAATTCTTCAGGAGGCACAAAACGAACAACTGGATGATGTTTTCGTGTAGGCTGCAAATATTGTCCAATTGTCATAAAGTCAACATCAGCAGCGCGCAAATCATCCATCAATTGCAAAACTTCATTTCGCTCCTCCCCAAGTCCAACCATAATTCCCGATTTTGTAAAAATTGTTGGATCAAGTTCTTTAACACGTTGTAATAAACGAATTGAATGAAAATAACGTGCCCCTGGACGGACCTTCAAATATTTAGAAGGAACTGTTTCTAAGTTATGATTAAAAACATCAGGCTTAGCAGCAACAACAACTTCTAAAGCGCCATCCTTATGACGAAAATCAGGTGTAAGAACTTCAATTGTTGTTTTAGGATTTTTTTGACGAATCGCATAGATAACTTTTGCAAAATGCTCAGCACCACCATCAGCAAGATCATCACGATCAACAGATGTAATGACAACATGTTTTAATTCCATCCGTGCAACAGCATCAGCGACACGTTCTGGCTCATTATCATCAACGGCAAGTGGAATACCTGTTGCAACGTTACAAAAAGCACAAGCGCGCGTACATATTTCACCTAAAATCATAAAGCTAGCATGCCTCTGGCTCCAACATTCGCCAATATTAGGACAACCAGCTTCTTCACATACAGTCACTAACTTATGCGTACGTACAATACCATGTGTTTCCTTATAAATTGGTGATGTTGGCGCTTTTACACGAATCCAATCTGGCTTTTTTTGAACGCTTGTATCAGGACGATGTGCTTTTTCAGGATGACGCAATCGTCTATTTGCAACTCTATCAACAACCGTAACCATTTAAGCCTTTGCCTTATAAATACGAAGTAACAATCAAAAATATAAAATTTTTCATACAATCCAGTCATCAAGCGTTTAAAACTTGACCATAAGCATCCAATACACTTTCTTTCATCATTTCCGATAAGGTCGGATGCGGAAAGACAGTATGCATTAATTCTTCTTCTGTTGTTTCAAGATTCATAGCAATAACAAAACCCTGTATCAATTCTGTTACCTCAGCCCCTACCATATGGGCCCCGAGAAGCTGTCCTGTTTTTTTATCAAAAATCGTTTTTACTAACCCCTGATCTTCACCCAAAGCAATCGCTTTACCATTCGCAGCAAAAGAATAACGACCAATACGTATATCATAACCTGCTTCTTTTGCAGCCGCTTCTGAAAGCCCTACAGAGGCAACCTGTGGTGTACAATATGTACACCCTGGAATTTTTCTTTTATCAAGCGGATGAGCACTCTTCAAACCTGCAAGATGCTCAATACATATCACACCTTCTTCTTCTGCTTTATGGGCCAACATAGGAGGACCTGCTACATCACCAATAGCATAAATGCCTTCCACCCCCGTCCAACTCCATTCATCAGTTACAATGCACCCGCGATCGGTTTTTATTCCCAAAGCTTCTAAACCAAGATTCTCAATATTACCTTGCACCCCAACAGCGGAAATCAACCGGTTAACAGTCATTGACTCTATTTTACCTAGAACATCAATATGTACACTTACAGAATCGGAAGATTTTTCAACCTTTGTTACTTTTGCTTGACGAAGAATGCGTAAACCTTTTTTCTCTAACTGTTTACGAGCAAACGTTGAAATTTCAATATCTTCAGCAGGCATGATATGGGGCATCATTTCAACAACAGTTACTGTCGCCCCCATATCATGATAAAAAGAAGCAAATTCAATGCCAATAGCCCCAGACCCTATAACCAAAAGCGATTTTGGCATTGCTGGCGGTATCATAGCTTCGAAATAAGTCCAAATGAGTTTTCCATCTGGCTCAATACCAGGAAGGACACGAGGACGTGCGCCCGTTGCAATAATGATATGCTTTGCTTGATAAGTTCCCTCCCCTAACGTCCCTTTAGGGACTGGATTTTGCGGTTGCATAATCGGTTTGGAGGATGAAGAAACCATAATTTCCGCAGGAAGGCTTCCCTTTGCTTCTTTAGTAAGCTTTGCTTCACCCCAGATAATATCAATTTTGTTTTTTTTCATTAAAAAACCAACACCAGCATTTAAACGTGCTGAAACACCCCGTGAACGTGCCACAACATCTTTGATGTTTGTCTCAATTGAACCATTAATTTTTAATCCATAATTTGTCGCATGTTCAGAAAAATGTTTCATTTCCGCTGAACGGAGAAGGGCCTTTGTTGGAATACATCCCCAATTTAAACAGATCCCTCCCAAATGTTCACGTTCAACAATCGCAGTCTTAAAGCCACATTGTGCTGCACGAATTGCGGTTACATATCCGCCTGGACCTGATCCAATCACAATTACATCATAAAGATTTACCACAGTAATTCCTCCATGGATATATATAAAATGGATATGCATTTTTTGAACTTAAGTCTGTAAAAAAACATGACAGAATTATCTTATGTCTTTTGCTTTAAACTTCACGCAAATGCTTTATCCAAACCAGAAATAGCAATAACATTGCTCTTTAAACTCTTTAAATTTGTTTCTATTCTCTTAACACGCTTTCTCACAATTTACGTGAAGAACTGTTAAACAGTTCAAACCAACATTGCTAATGGATTTTCAATCATCTTCTTAAAAGTCCGCGCAAGCTCTGCTGCTAAAGCACCATCGACAGCACGATGATCCGCAGAAAGCGTAACTGACATAACTGTCGCAACAACTAATGCACCATTTTTAACAACGGCGCGTTGCTCCCCTGCACCAATCGCAAAAATCGTCGCATGCGGTGGATTAAGAATAGCCGAAAAACTTTTTATACCATACATCCCCATATTTGATACAGCTGTTGTTCCACCCTGATATTCTTCCATTTTTAACTTGCCCTCGCGCGCACGCTTTGCAAAATCCTTCATCTCTTTGGAAATAAGTGATAACGGCTTTTCCTCTGCATGGCGAATAATCGGTGTAATTAATCCATTGGGAATAGAAACAGCAACCCCAACATCACAATGTTTATGATGAAGCATCCCGCCTTCAAGCCAAGAAACATTCGCATCAGGAATCGCTTTCAAAGAAAGTGCGACAGCTTTGATCACCATATCATTAACAGAAAGCTTATAAGTAGGCTGAGTTTCTTCCTGCCCCTTAACCATTGGAGCAGCAGCATTTAGTTGTGTACGCAGTGCTAATAGCGCATCAAGTTCACAATCTACCGTTACATAGAAATGTGGGACTCTCTGTTTTGATTCCACCAAACGTGTCGCGATTGTTTTACGCATATTATTATGGGGAGCGAAGCTATATTCATCCTCTTTGAAGAGTTTCAATATCTGTTTGTCCGAAGCACCTGTAGCTATTAGCTCCCCTATCGGTGAGGAATAAGACACTTTAGACATATCGCTGCTCACAGCTTTTTCTACATCGCGCTTAATAATACGCCCATGCGGACCACTTCCAGAAATAAGGGATAAATCAAGACCTGCCTGAGATGCTAATCGCCGCGCTAAGGGAGAGGCAAAAAGACGAACTTCCTTTTTATCTTGCTGTATTAATTGCCCAGTTGATGATTCATGAGACATTTTTATTCCCTTTGAGTCCGTTTGTTTCAGAGAATCTGTCTGTTTGATGCCCTCTGGTTTTTGTCTTGTAGAAGAAGAGATTTCTTCTGTAACTTTTGCAGCTTCAGCTAAATCTTCACCTTCTTCTGCTAAAACAACAATTAAAGCATTTACTTTAACGCCTTGTGTTCCAGCAGGAACAACAATTTTAGCAACCCTACCTTCATCAACGGCTTCGACTTCCATTGTCGCTTTATCCGTCTCAATCTCAGCAATAACATCACCAGAGGAAACCTTATCTCCCTCCTTAATATTCCATTTTGTTAAATTTCCCTCTTCCATCGTAGGGGAAAGCGCTGGCATTGTAATTTTAATGGGCATTATGCTTTCCTCCGTTATGCTCTGTATGTCACAGCCTTAACGGCCTCAATAATTTCAGCAGTATTAGGCAAAGCCAACTTCTCAAGATTAGCGGCATAAGGCATCGGAACATCTTTGCCAGAAATCGTAGCAATTGGCGCATCAAGATAGTCAAAAGCCTGCTGCATAACACGCGTTGCTATTTCAGTTCCCACAGATGACTGAGGAAATCCCTCTTCAATTGTTACCAAACGACCTGTTTTTTTAACTGACGAAAGAATTGTTGGAAGATCCATCGGGCGAATGGTTCGTAAATCAATCAATTCAACATCAATACCAAGTTTTTCAATTTCTGGTAACGCTTGAACAGCATAATGCATCCCAATTCCACATGCAACAATCGTCACATCTTGTCCAGACTTATGAATACGTGCCTTACCAATAGGCAAAAGAAAATCATCCAGTTGAGGTACATCAAATTGATGCCCATACAAAATCTCATTTTCAAGGAAAATAACAGGATTATCATCACGAATAGCAGCTTTCAGCAAACCTTTTGCATCTGCAGCACTATAAGGCATGACAACTTTCAGACCTGGTACATGACTATACCATGCAGCATAACATTGAGAATGTTGAGCACCAACACGGGCAGCCGCGCCATTGGGACCTCGGAAAACCATAGGAGCGGTCATTTGTCCACCAGACATATAACGTGTTTTGGCTGCTGAGTTAATAATTTGGTCCATCGCCTGCATCGCAAAATTAAATGTCATAAACTCGACAATAGGACGTAACCCTCCAAAAGCAGCCCCGACAGCCAGTCCAGCAAAGCCGTGCTCTGTAATTGGGGTATCAATAACTCGGCGTTCTCCGAATTCTTCCAACAAACCTTGACTAACCTTATAGGCACCTTGATATTGCGCGACTTCTTCCCCCATAAGAAAAACTGTTTCATCACGCCGCATTTCTTCAGCCAAAGCCTGATTAAGCGCTTCACGAACTGTCATTGTAACCATTTGTGTTCCCGCCGGAATATCAAAAGTAGGAGATATATCAAAAGTAGGAGCAGCCTGCGGAACTGACAAAGGCAGAGAAAGAGAAGTTTCCTTAGGTTTTTGTGCTGTATCAGTAGGTTGCGAAATATCCTCAGCACGCTCACCTTCTTCTAACAAAATCGCAATAACAGTGTTAACCTTTACGCCTTCCGAACCTTCAGGCACAAAAATCTTACCAAGAGTACCTTCATCAACGGCCTCTACTTCCATTGTAGCCTTATCCGTTTCAATTTCAGCAATAACATCGCCAGAGCTAACCTTATCACCTTCTTTCTTGAGCCATTTAGACAGTTTACCTTCTTCCATAGTTGGTGAAAGCGCCGGCATCAAAATATCAATAGACATACTTGCTTCCCTCGCATCAAACTAAAATATCAGTATAGAGCTCAGAAGCATCTGGCTCTTGATCACTTTGTGCAAAATCTACCGCATCAGCAACAATTGCACGGACCTCTTTCTCAATAGATTTTAAATCATCTTCGCTCGCCCAATTTTTTTTAAGAATCCGACTTTTTACTTGATCAATCGGATCGTGCTCCTCTTTTATTTTTTGGACTTCTTCCTTTGAACGATATTTTGCTGGGTCAGACATGGAATGACCACGATAGCGATAGGTCTGCATATCAAGAATGATCGGTCCTTTACCTGAGCGTGCCCAAGAAATTGCTTCATCAGCAGCTCCTTTTACTGATCGAACATCCATACCATCAACAACAATACCTGGAATTTCAAAAGAAAGACCACGTCGGGAAAAATCAGTTTCTGCAGATGCACGTGAAACTGACGTTCCCATAGCATACTGATTGTTTTCAATAATATAAACAACAGGAAGCTTCCAAAGTGAAGCCATATTAAAACTCTCGTAAACCTGCCCCTGATTTGCAGCACCATCACCAAAATAAACCAATGTCACATTATCTTTACCAAGATACTGATTCGAAAATGCCAAACCTGAACCAATTGGAACCTGCGCACCAACAATACCATGTCCCCCATAAAAGTTCTTTTCTTTAGAGAACATATGCATCGAGCCACCTTTCCCTTTGGAAAAGCCACCTTGACGTCCCGTTAATTCTGCCATAACACCACGCGGACTCATCCCAACCGCTAACATATGTCCATGATCACGGTAAGACGTAATAACCTGATCACCTTCTTTTGCCGCTTTCAATGTTCCTATAACAACGGCTTCCTGACCAATATAAAGGTGACAAAATCCCCCTATAAGCCCCATACCATAAAGTTGTCCTGCTTTTTCTTCAAAACGGCGAATTAAAAGCATTTCACGATAAGCATCAATTTCTTCTTCTTTTGTAAAATCTGCTATTGGTGCTTTCTTTGTGGTGCTTGATAATGCAGTGCGCGCCACCGACGCAGAATTTTTTTTAAGTCGTTCTGCCATATTAAACTCCCTTTTATGATTATTTAGGAATAACCTTTACGAACAAAAGTTACAAGCCTTATCAATCGGCTTAAACAATATCATTGCTGATTGTTGTTTAAATTAAGTGATTTTTCATTTACCTTTAGTATCATTTCAAGGTATTAAGATTGTCAGTTCATTTGACTTAGAGAAGTTCAAGTTCTTTCGGACATACTCATCCAACATATCTTTTTCTATATGCCCATTGCGTAAAAGAGAAATACGCTTTTCCATGAATATCCGCTCAGCTTCTATTTTATGAAGCTCCTTTTCTAATTCGCTAATATGCTGATTAACTTCACTGCGTGAATACAATCCATACTCACCATGATAAATGTGATAACTGAAATAGCTTAAGACTCCCACCGTCATAAGAGGTAGTACAAAGCGTACTTTGATTGATCGACGTTTCTGCTTTGTCCACATAAAATAGCACAGTCTTTACAGCACAAATTTCTTAATATTTTGCCCAACTATGCATGATTTTGATTAATACCTCATTACCAAATCTACACTAAATAATTTGTTATTTTCAATTTATCCCCCTTTATACAATCAAAGTAAGCTGAATGACCTACTTTTTATATTATAAATATTGGATATCCTCTAATTTGTAGCTTTTCCTAAAATTTCCTATTAAAATAAAGATAAAATCAACGGTATCCCCTATGCTTGGTGGTTTTTCCTAACCAATTCCAATCCTCAAATTGATAACGCTTATCATCACCTCCCAAAACGAGATAAACCCCTTGATTTTGAACAATAATTTCACCCTTCATCCTTACCCACGCTCCTTATGTGTTATTCATAAAGAGATTATTTTTAATTTGATAATATGCGGATTAACCTCACGGTGTAAATACAATTTATAGCAGCCGTAATAAACGTGAAATTAGAATAGTTTGGAGCCTCCAATAATCTAATGCTATCCACTGCCATAAGCAGAAAAACAATGCACGCCTTAATTAATTTGCGTCTTTGCTTTACCCGTATAAAATAGCATTGTCTTTTTTAATACTTTTACTTAGCTGTACATGTTTTTTAATATCTCATATTAAATAAATATAGTACAATAATTTTGCATGATGCAACTTAATTATTTATAAAAATAAAAAGCGAACTGAATTACTTTCTCTTTATTATAAAATTTTTAAAAATCTGTAATCTGATTCCCATCTTTATCCGTAAATCTTCCTCCAAGAATGACTATAAAATCAACAACTGCCCAAATTCCGGTAATTATCAATCCAAACAATGATAAAGATAGAACCAGCATTAAAGCACCAGTCCTAACTTTACCAACCATAAAACGATGGACACCAAAGATACCTGCACACCAACAAAGGAGTGCGAACATTATCTTTGAGTTCTCTGTACCTGGTCTCAACAATGGAAAAACAGAACTAACCACACCGCCTTCATAGACAAAATCAATAGTATCACCAATCCTTGGTGGTTTCTTTCCCAACCAATCCCAAGTCGCAAACTGATAACGCTTACCGTCATCACCCGAAACGAGATACATTCCTTGATCTTGAGTAATAATCACACCTCTCATCTTAATCCCTATAAATTTAAATACCTATAAAATTACTATGCATATGCCTTTGATAAGAAATCTCAATTTCATAATCTAAATGATCTTATACTTTCATATTTTTTGCTCACAACTATACACGATATAAATCACCAGCATAATGCGCTTGGGCTCCTAGCATTTCTTCAATACGGATAAGTTGATTGTATTTTGCTAATCTATCCGAACGTGCAAGAGAACCTGTTTTAATTTGTCCACAATTCGTTGCAACAGCAAGATCTGCAATGAAAGAATCCTCTGTCTCGCCGGAACGATGAGATATAATGGCACGATAACCTGCTTTATGTGCTACTTCTACAGCATCAAGTGTTTCACTCAATGTACCGATTTGATTAACTTTTATGAGAATAGAATTGCCTACCCCCATTTTGATACCATCACGCAAACGTGCTGAATTTGTTACAAACAAATCATCGCCAACAAGCTGACATTTTTCTCCAATTGTGTCAGTAAGTAGCTTCCAACCTTCCCAATCATCCTCTGCCATTCCATCTTCAATTGTAATAATAGGATAATTTTTCACAAGCTGCGCTAAATAATTTACCTGCTCTTGGGTGTCACGGCATTTCCCCTCACCTTTATAAAAATACGAACCATTTTTATAAAATTCGGTTGAAGCACAGTCTAAACCAATGGCAATTTGTTCACCTGGTTTATAGCCACATATCATGATAGATTCCATAATAAAATCAATTGCTTGATCAGCACTTTTAAATTGAGGTGCAAAACCACCTTCATCACCAACATTGGTATTATAACCCGCATCTTTTAAACGCTTTTTCAATGCATGGAAAATCTCAGCGCCATAACGGATCGCTTCTCTTATAGTAGGAGCTCCTATAGGAATAATCATAAACTCTTGAAAATCAATCAAATTATCAGCATGAACGCCACCATTAATAATATTCATCATGGGGGTTGGAAGAATATGCGCTTGTGTACCACCAATATAACGATACAAAGGTAAATTTAATGAATCCGCAGCTGCTTTTGCAACAGCTAATGAAACACCAAGAAGTGCATTGGCACCAAGACGGGCTTTGTTTGGCGTTCCAT
This sequence comes from Bartonella sp. AC130YNZD, assembly GCF_042196865.1. NCBI lineage: Bacteria > Pseudomonadati > Pseudomonadota > Alphaproteobacteria > Hyphomicrobiales > Bartonellaceae > Bartonella > Bartonella sp. AC130YNZD. The sequence goes on along the minus strand of NZ_JBHIQZ010000002.1, from coordinate 184,491 downwards.
CCAAAGCAATCATTGCTTGATCAATAGCAATTTGATTTGTTGCATCCCGCCCACCAAGTTCTTCAAGAATTTCGCCATTAACTGCAGCAACCGCTTTTTCAACACCTTTCCCTTGATAGCGCAAACCACCATCACGAAGCTCTATAGCCTCGTGTGCTCCTGTTGAAGCTCCCGAAGGAACCAGAGCGCGACCAAAAGCTCCATTCTCCAAATGAACATCAACTTCTACCGTTGGATTACCACGGCTATCAAGAACTTCACGCCCAATGATATCGACAATTATAGTCATATGTGTTTCCTTATCCAATAAAAGTCTCGATTCATTTATAATGCCCTATTAATGAAATATTTTTTCTCTTCTCAACTCAATTTTTTTGACAGATAATCAAATTCCATTAAAGTCTCAAGCAATCTTTGTAAATCATCAACTTTAACCATATTGGGTCCATCAGAAGGTGCATTATCTGGATCTTGATGTGTTTCTAAAAAAATACCAGCTACCCCAACAGAAACAGCTGCACGCGCTAAAATTTCAACAAATTGACGCTGTCCACCAGATGAAGCCCCCTGCCCCCCAGGTTCTTGAACAGAATGCGTTGCATCAAAAATAACAGGAGCTCCAAATGAACGTAAAATAGGCAACGAACGCATATCAGAAATAAGTCGGTTGTAACCAAATGACGTGCCTCGCTCACAAAGCATAACATTCGGATTACCACTGTAAACAACCTTTTTTAAAACATTCTCCATATCCCACGGCGCTAAAAACTGACCTTTTTTAATGTTAATAACACATTCTGTTTTGGCGGCTGCTACCAAAAGATCTGTTTGACGACATAAAAAAGCCGGTATTTGTAAAATATCAACTGTAGAAGAAACAATTGTACATTGCTCTTCTGTATGCACATCAGTTAATATGGGACAATCAAACTCTTTTTTTAAATCAGAAAAAATAGCCATTGCTTTTTCAAGACCAATGCCACGTGCCGCACTCAAAGAGGTTCTGTTGGCTTTATCGTAACTTGATTTATAAACAAACCTGATACCAAGCTGATCGGTAATTGTTTTAATACGACCAGCCATTTCAAAAGCATGATCACGACTTTCCATCTGACACGGCCCTGCAATTAATGAAAGAGGCATTTCATTTGAAAAAATCATATTTCCAACTTTCACACGGGCATTTGGTTTAGTCATTTTATCCCTCAAAAGCAAAGTAATCCAATTTACGCATTAAACTAATCGACTTTGTTCTACAGCGGCTTCAATAAAAGAAGAAAAAAGCGGATGTGGATCAAAAGGACGAGATTTTAATTCTGGATGATATTGAACACCAATAAACCATGGATGATCTACATATTCTATCGTTTCTGGTAAAATACCATCAGGAGACATCCCAGAAAAAATCAAACCACACTGTTCTAACTTATCCTTATAATCAATATTGACCTCATAACGATGACGATGTCGCTCGACAATCTTGGTCATCCCATAAATTTGAGCAATATGACTCTCTTCTTTTAATTCAGCAGCAAAAGCACCAAGGCGCATTGAACCGCCGAGATCAGCATTTCTTGTACGTTTTTCAAGAACGTCTCCTTTAAGCCATTCTGTCATTAAACCTACAATTGGATTGTCTGTTTCGCAAAACTCACTTGATGAAGCATTCTCAATCTGTGCAATATTGCGCGCAGCTTCTATACAAGCTAATTGCATCCCAAAACAAATCCCTAAAAATGGAACTTTACGCTCTCGTGCAAATTGAATTGCTCGAATCTTCCCTTCTGCCCCTCGTGCCCCAAAAGCACCTGGAACCAAAATTCCATGGGCTTTTTGTAAAGTTGAAACAGAATCTTCTTTTTCAAAAAGTTCCGAATCAATCCACTCAATATTAACTTTCACTCTATTCGCTAAACCACCATGCGCAATCGCTTCAATAAGAGATTTATAAGCATCCTTTAAGCCCGTATATTTTCCTACAACAGCAATCGTAACTTCTCCTTCAGGATGGTGAATACGATGCGTAATATCTTCCCAACGATCCATCTTGGGGGAAGGTGCCGAATCGATTCCAAAAGCGCAAAGAACTTCAGAGTCCAAACCCTCCTTATGGTATGCCATAGGAACATCATAAATTGTTGGCATATCTAATGCCTGAATGACTGCATTGGAGCGAACATTGCAAAAAAGTGATAATTTGCACCGTTCTGTTTCTGGAATAGATCGATCTGCACGTACAAGCAAAATATCAGGAGAAATACCAACTGCTTGCAATTCTTTGACAGAATGTTGTGTTGGTTTCGTTTTTAATTCACCTGCTGAAGGAATATAAGGCATTAATGTGAGATGGACATAAACGACATTTTGTCTCGGTAGCTCATTGCGAAGCTGACGAATCGCTTCTAGAAAAGGCATTGCTTCAATATCACCAACCGTTCCACCTATCTCACACAAAACAAAATCAAATTCTTCATTTTCCATCGTAATGAATCTCTTAATTTCATCTGTAACATGAGGAATAACTTGGACTGTTGCCCCCAAATAATCACCACGCCGCTCTCGTTCAATGATATTGCGATAAATACGCCCTGTTGTAATATTATCTTGGCTATTTGCAGAACGCCCAGTAAAACGCTCATAATGACCAAGATCAAGATCCGTTTCTGCACCATCATCGGTCACAAATACTTCGCCATGTTGATAAGGTGACATCGTACCTGGATCAACATTTAAATAAGGATCAAGTTTGCGAAGACGTACGCGATAGCCACGAGCCTGTAATAACGCTGCTAACGCCGCCGCTGCGATGCCTTTTCCAAGGGAAGAAACCACACCACCAGTAATAAAAACATAACGTGCCATGGGCTTATGGTGATAAGCAATTTATAATGATTTTTCCAGCAAAAAATGCAAAAAGAAACAATTTTTCTTCTAAAATAAAAAAGGCGAAAAAAATCACCTTTTTTAAAAAGTCTATGTTTTCTTAAAAAACTATTTTGTACTGTTATCCGGAACTGTATTTTCAAAAACCTGAGGAACTGGACTTTCTGCTTCAGGATTTGTGGACTGTTTCTGTTCCTGCGGAGAATTCGAAGTGCCTCCTAGCTGTTCAAGAATAGAAGGGGAAGACTCACCATCTGATGATGGGACTGATCCTGAGTCTTTATTGGTAGAATTCTGCTCTGAATTAACCGGTATACGCTTTAAAATATCAGAACTAGAATTTGATATATTACTCACCACGGTAAGTCCAATAGACACAACAAAAAAACAACAGGCTAAAATAGCAGTCAAACGTGTTAAAGGATTTCTAGATCCACGAGTTTTCATCAACCCTGAGCTATTACTCACACCTAACCCACCACCTTCTGAAGGTTGAATTAATATAATACCAACCAAAGTAATCACAATCAAAAAATGAATAACTATAAGTACTGTTTGCATAAACCCTGCTCTTCAAATAACTCTTTAATAGCTATTTACACATAAATAACGCACAATCCAAGGGGAAACTCAAATTTCTCTGCTATAGTTTACGACAAACATCGCAAATTGTTAAAAAATCAATCGCTTTTAAGCTTGCTCCACCTATCAAAGCACCATTAACATGAGCAATGCTTAAAAGCTCAAATGCATTGGATGGCTTTACGGATCCACCATAAAGCAAACGTATCTTATTACCTTCATCACCAAAACGAGAGCGCACCCTATCACGAATGAAATGATGTACTTTTGCAATATCTTCTGGAGTCGCTGTATTGCCGGTGCCTATCGCCCAAACTGGTTCATAAGCGATAATGGTATTCTCTGCTGTTGCATCATCTGGAAGAGATTCTTCAAGCTGCTGCGTGAGAATATCCAGTACTTTATTATTATTACGCTCCTCCAATGTTTCACCAATACATACAAGAGCCACAAGACCTGCTCGCCACGCAGCTTGCACTTTGGCACAGACAATCGCATCATTTTCCTGGTACACTGTACGACGTTCTGAATGCCCAATAATAACATGACTTGCTCCCGCTTCTTTAAGCATAAAAGCTGAAATATCTCCAGTATAAGGACCATGATCATCAAAGTGACAATTTTGTCCTCCCAAAAGGAGATTTTCACCATTCAGCGTATTAGAAGCACGCGATAAAAGCGTTGCTGGAACACAAATTAGGGCTTCAAATAGATGACCTAGATCAGAGCTAACGCCTGTAGCAATAGCACGCAACTCTCCAAGCGATTCACTCGTTCCATTCATTTTCCAATTTCCAGCAAGAAAAGGCCGAATATTTTGAGACATATTTTCACCTCAAGAGCTCTTACAATACATTGTTTATCTGTAGTTACCAAATTATAAAATGAAAGCAAGTCTTTAAAGCTTGCATCTTTCATCTCTTTATTGCAAATTCCATTACAGCTTTGATAATAACTCACATTAAAAATGGACTTGAACAATGCTTGACATCATAAGAAATGCTACAAATTCTTGGATTTTTAGAATTTTCCTTGCTATTTTACTCTTATGCTTCATTCTTTTATGGGGGGTACCGCAGTTACACAAAAAAAGTGAAAGAGATCTTATTACTTCTGGAAAGTCCACAGTAACTGTCGATGATTATCGTCTTGCACTCGCCGATCAAAGCGCACGTTTAGCATATGCTGCTCATCTTGGACGAATGTTTACAACAAATGAAATGCAGCAATACCAAATTCCTGCTTTTGTATTTAATCAATTACAACAAAATGTACTGCTTGATGAACAAGCACGTAAAATGAAAATAAGTCTTTCAAAAGATACAATAGCTCATACGATTGGTTCTGATAAAATGTTCCAGGTAAATGGCACTTTTGATAAAAACTTGTTTTATAACTATCTTCAGCATTTACGTATTAGTGAAAGTGCTTTTCTTAATTATTACACCAAACAAGAAAAGCGTAATCAGCTGATTGCTGCTTTACTTTCTGATATGAAGGCACCAAATCTCTTTTATAAAGCACTTGCTCTTTATCAAGGAGAAATGCGTATTGCTGATTATCTCGTTATTGATCTAAAAGAAAAGAAAACAATTGCTGATCCTGATTACGAAACATTACAAAAATGGTTTGAAACACATCAAAGTCAATTTCGTGCTCCAGAATACCGTACTGTCTCTTTGCTATCTATGGAACTTAATGATTTTGTAAAACCTAAAGATATCTCAACAGATGAGGCGAAAGCCTATTATACACAAAATGCTTCACGTTTTGTAACGCCTGAAAAGCGTACATTCGAAGAACTGCGATTCCCCTCACGCGAAGAAGCCGATAATGCAGCAAAAAAAATAGCTGATGGATTGAGTTTTGATGAACTGGTAAAAGCTGAAAAAAAGACTCTTAATGACATAAAAAAAGGACCTCTCGCAGAAAATGAACTCCCTAATCATCTGACATCTGAAATTTTTGAACTTCAACAAGGCCAAGTCAGTCCTGTGATAAATGACTTACAGGGACCTGTTCTCATTCGCGTTACGCATATTGAACCTTCAAGCTCTCTTCCTTTTGAAAGTGTAGAAGAAAATATTCGCCAAATACTTGCCAAAAATCGTGCTACTGATGATATCCGTAACAATTATGTAGCCATTGAAAATGCTCGTTTTGAGGGTGCTTCTCTCAAAGAGTTAGCTGACCAATACAAGTTATCTTTGCGCACAATTACTATTGATAAAACGGGAAAAACGCTTGAAGGTGCAATACTCACGGATTTACCTCAAAAAGATATTTTACTGAATGCCATCTATCAATCAAACGAAGGAGTCGATCTTGATCCTCTCTCTTTTCAAAATGGTGGATATCTCTGGTACAAGGTCGATAAAATTATTCCTGCCCGCGATAAAACACTTGAAGAGGCTAAGCTAGATGTTCTTTCTCAATGGAAAAATGAAGAAATCCAACGTCTTCTTGATGAAAAAGCCCAAAATGCTCTCAAACAGCTCACGGAAGGAAAAAGTCTTGTTGCTCTTGCTCATGCCCTTGGTGTTACAAAACAAACAACACCCGCCCTCCGGCGTCAAGACTCATCTGACCCTCTTGGCGTTGAAGGGATTAAAGCATTATTTTCTGCTCCCAAAGGCCATTATGGCATCATAAAAGGTCCAGTTGCAACAAACCGTATCATTTATCAAATAAAGACTGTAACCATGCCTAAAGATATCACGTCTCATACTCTTTCAACTGAGGTCCGCGCCAATATAGATATGATGATAAGAGAAGATCTCAAGCTAGAAATGCTACAAGTTGCCAATAAAGAACATCCTTTGGAAATTAATAGCACAAATTATAATCAGATCTTTAACGCTCTCCAATAAAAAGATTGTGCATAATTTTAAGAACTTATTGATAAAGTTTTCATCAGCTCTTCGTCTATAGTTGAAGAGGTAAGACGGGTTTCTTGTCTGCATATCTTAGGATCAGCGTTTGTATAATGATTCATTTTCTCGCAAAACAGTGCATGTATGGATTTGCGAGAAAATAGTCAATGGAATGTAGAATCGTTTTTGCAATGCATTAAAAAACATTACCCATCCAAAGGTTGTAAAGGTTGCCGCCCATTAAGCTATAAATATCATCCCTATCGTCATTCATTCATAGCTCATCATATTGCTACTCTTAATATTCATTCATAGGGAGCGTATTGCTTCTTCCTTAAATGATTTCATTTACACACCCAACTTATAATAGATAAAAAAAAACTATTTTTAAAATTCATTATAAAAATGGAGAAATCTTTTTCTATTCAAGACTCTCATTCAATATGAGAAAAAACGAATTATCATTATAAATCAATATATTAATCAATCATAACAGTCATCAATTATGATGTTATAATTTTCTCAAAAATAAGAGTTTTTTATAGACTTATAGACTGCTAAGATAACTTCTCTCATAAAATAGAAATTTTACCTCATGTTTTTCTTTCTCTGCATCTCACCCATCCAATACACTGAATAAAACATATTACTGATGAAGAAATATACCGTATTTTCAAGATCACAAAATTTCTTATTCTTTTGCGTTCATAACAACCAAAACATCAACATTTTTTATAATAAAAAAATGGTTTGGAATCACAATAGCTCCTTTATCTTCCTATGAGAAAATCAGTCTACATGTTACGCATTCCAACATAGTAATATTCTTTTACAATATCTTTGGAAAATTGCCGCTTATTGCTGCCCTTGTTATCAACCAATAGCGATACATCAATGGCAAAGTTGCACTCTCTTGAAAAATTGCTGCCCCCAGCTGTATAGCTTTTTGAAGAGAAGCTGGTACAATGACCAATGGAAGAAAAGCTGGCTTAAGAACTCTAGGTAAAGTACAAGAATACTCGTAAAATTGGGTATAATGATCGCGCGATAATGCTACCATAGCTTCAACAATACAACCCTTTTGTTGATCGCTGAGACGATGAGATTCCAAATCTTCCCTATTCACTCCTACAGCCTTTAATATATCAGTGGGTAAATAATATTGATATCGTGATTGCATAAATGATAAAAGACGCAATACACCGCTTAATCCTTGAGAAATCCCTCCGTGTTCATAGATATCTGTAAACTCTTGTGCAGTTTCAGGATCTAATATCTGACAAGAAAGCTGTAAAATTATGCCTGCTGTCTCACCACAATAATGCTCTAGATCATGAAGTGTTTCTATTGGATTGTGATAAAGATCTAAAATTTGCGCATCACAATAACGTAAAAAAGCTGTCTTAGGTAAATTAAAAAGAATGATTGCTTTTAATAAATCATTCAAAATCGGATTGTTTCCACTCGTTTGCATTTCACCATGAGCAATAGCATCATACCACCAACGTAACCGTATTTCTCCTATGAGTGGATCATGTACACTTTCGCGGATACGAGAAACTTCAGCATTAAATACATAAAGAGCAGCCAATGCTTGGCGCTTTTTTTTAGGTGCAAATAAAACCGATATATAGCGATCACGATCTATTGTACGTAAAATATCAAGACAATAAGGAAGAGAGCCTATCATTCTATGAACCTATTAACGTCCCTTTTTTAGCAATTAAATTAATATCCTCTTTTTATTCATATTAAAAAATGAATGATAAGCAAATACAGTTCAGAAAATAAGATTTTTAAATGTGTCTCTTAACTGTATTATGAATTAAAATTTCTTTTCTAGTCCCTTTTCGTTTTAGAAAGAAAAAAATTAAATAAATAATTTTTCTGATAAAACTTATCTTATCGGACTTCAAGTTTTCATTTGCAATAAAAAAGCTAAAAACCAATCGTAACATGCATAGTAAAACTTGAACAACAAACAACGCAAAACACTTTTTCAGTGGATAGATGACAATGTTATTTTATAAAAAATGCACTGATCACAAAAACTTCATCAATCATTGACCTCCTCCCCATCCTAAAAGACAAAGGTTCTTACCAACACCAATTTGTAAAAAATCCAATTGCTCTCGGTGCATTTCTGTTACTATAAACGCATTGATTTATAATGATAATTTTGTGTTTTGTATGTTAAATTAGAATCCCAAATATCGTAGATATGCTTTCATTTCAAACCAATTCCATATTACATCAATAAAAACTATTCCCTTGCACGTCACAAGCGGAACTGGCTTGTAGGTAAAAACTGTATAAGAAAGAATTAAAATGCCTCTTATGAACTGTCTTAAGTGCCAAGAGCTGATCACTCATATGATTCATTAGGAACTATGAGCAAACTTTGTCCTGAATACTTGCTGCTGTATTTAAAAACACTTAATGTGTTAAGTTATGTATATTCTATACCCTTATATCACCGCCTTAAACGACAGTATTTTACAGCGCAGAAAATAATCACACAAGTCTTTCATGCTAGACCAGAGCCTTTGTTTTATTAAACAATACTCTAGTCTACCGCAAATAATAACGCCGCAACAGCGCGATCTTCAGCTAATAAAACATTAAATGTACGCACCGCCGCTCCCGTACTCATTGTATCTGATGAAATACGTTTTTCCCATAAAAGCACCCGTAACTCTTCAGGTAATCGTAATAATTCAATTCCAGTACCTATTAATAAAACTTCGATTTCAGAAGCTTCTTCTAAAATACGAGATATATCCCCTTGAGTGGGAACAGGCCCTGCCATCTCAATGCCATAAATACCTGATGGTACACAAATAATAGAACCTCTATGAGACATATCAGCAAAACGAAACCCACCATTTCCATAAGCATCAATAGGTGCGCGACTTGGAAAATGTGCTTCACGAATTTGAATTGCATCGAACATGAATATGCACCTTTTATTTTTGAATAATCCAATTGTCTTTGCTTCTTCTCACCATAAAAATTAAAGTAAGGCTGATATAAACATTGATATGTTAAACATAGCCTAGTATTGAAGTGAAAATTTTTATATAATGCCCTAATCTTCTCATACAACAAATATATGAAAATTTTGGAATAAACCGCAGTAAAATGCTATACCTGCTTAAATAAATCTATCTTTTAAAAAGTTTCCTCAGCTTATTTACTCACAAATTGCTTTTTATAAAAACAATGATCTTGTTTAAAAAACAGAAAAAATTGCGTAATATTCCATAAATAAAACAACTATTTTAATCATCTAAAGAAAACAAAAACTCCATTTTCTGTAGCCACTATAAAAGCCCCTTTTTCAATGAAATTGTCTTGATCTTGCCAAGCTTTTTATAAAAATGCTTAAAAAATGTAATAAACTGCCATTACACCTTAAGATGCATTTTCCTTTGATATAGCTTTTTTCTCTTTAGAGATACTCATATCTTCTTTCGTTGTCGTTTTAGATTTAGACTTTTGTGGTCTTTTTGCTTTAGCATTAAGTTTTGATTTTTTTTCTGCAATCGGCTCACCTTTAACGCGCACATCAGCTAATGTTGAGCGAATAACACGAATATTCATACTCTCACCAATTTCAACCTCTAATTCACCACTCTCGTCGTGAACCTTCGTAACCTTGCCGATAATACCACCACCCGTTATAACTGTATCACCACGACGTACTGCATTAAGCATTTCTTGGCGTTTTTTCATTTGGGCACGCTGTGGACGAATGATAAAAAAATACATAATTGCAAAAATTAAAATGAATGGGACAGCGCTAGCAAATGAAATTCCACCGGAAGCATCGCCTGCAACTTGAGCATAAGCGTTCGTAATAAACATTTTTATCTCCTATAGTTAAACCTCAGGTATTTCCCACTCTATTAAAATGAAATTCCGATACAGAAAAAATTCCTAAAGAATTTATCATAAAAAGCAATAACTACATAATCTAATCACAGCTTTACAAAAATACAATAAATCCTTAAGAGGCAGAATACCAAAATACAATGAGAAAAATCTTAAAAAATAGATTCACTTTCCCCTATTGTATATCCTACAATACAAATCTTTTCACTAACTCAATAAATTATACAAGATAATTTTTCTAATGAATAAACTTAATTTATATAGATAATTTATCGTTTTTGATATCAAATGACAGATCTAAATACAATAAAACGCTCTCATTTCAAACCCTGAATTAATCAAAACGATTTTCTTGCACGTCACACATATGAAATGAGCCTGTAGATAAAAACTTTTTAAGAAAGGGGTGAAAATATCTTTTTTCATGCTTCTCTCAAATGCAAGAGCAATTGAAACACTCAAAGCTGACAAATAGTATGATACTATTGTCTTACACTTTCATAAATACAAAAATGGTAATATCTACCGACCCCAACGAACTACTTTCCTAAAACCAATGATTTTTTGCTGAAATGTCATTGATTTAAGAAAATCAATTATTTTTCATGAATTTTCTATAAACTGTAAGACTATTCAAATGTAAAAGTCATCAATAAATTAGTTTTCTAAATATTTAAGGGGATCAACAGGTAATGAATTCTTACGCATCTCAAAATAGACACGTGGCGTTTTAACATTTCCTGAAACACCAGATTTAGCAATCTCATCACCGCGCCTTATCCTTTGTCCTTTGTTAACAACAAGCTTACTATTACATCCATAAATAGTGATAATATCATTTTCATGTCGAATCATCACAACATTACCAAGCTCTTTTAGTCCATCTCCCGCATAAATAACCACACCATTTTCTGCCGCCTTTACCGAAGACCCTTCAGGCACTGCAATATCTATTCCTCGATTCATTACTGTTCCCTTTTTTTGACCGAACTGGCTTAATAAACGCCCTCGTACTGGCCAACGCATCTTAGAAATTCCTGTGGCTTGCGGAGTCGTCATATTATCTGTATTCGTAACAGTACTTGACAAACCAGTCTCATGTTTCAATTGCGTCATCTGTTTAGAAAAATTTTTCTCAGAGCTTGATTTGTTCATCTTTGCAGAGGGTGGCATTATTACAGGAGCTTTATATATAGGAGAGGACTTCTTGTTTTTTATAGAGGACATCACTTGAGATTGGGATGCAGATTCTGTTGTTGACACTGCCCAATCGTTATTATTGTGTGCATTTGAAGCTGCTAATGTACGCCTGCTTGGAACAACAAGGACCTGACCGATATAAATGGAATTGCTGTTTATACCATTTGCTAATTTTAATGCCTCAACACTAACCCCTACTTGTCGTGCAATACTGAGCAGTGTATCTCCACTCTGGACAATATAAGAACTCCGCCGAAAAATAGGAGATTTATCCATTTGTGAACGAGAAAGTGTTCCAAGATTACGTGGAGGGGCGCCCATAACGCGACCATCAGAAGAAGTTATCCTACCTTGATGTGGAAAATTATAGAGGGAATTATCATCTCCCCACGAATCATCGCTTGATTCCACAGGTGGCAATTCAGTGCTTTGTATCATACCACTACCGTATGATAGCATTCGCGGATCTGTATACATAGTGCTTGATATATTTGATTGAGATGATACCGCACGATGAGAGAATGTATTGGAAAAACGCTGTGTACCAGAACTACAACCAGCAACAATAGTTACCACCGCTAAAAAAGTTATTCTCTGAAAATTATGCTGGAAAATATTATCCAAAGCTTTTAGACACATCGTTTTGCTCACTCATCAATAATCAACTCACTCCATTAAAGCTTTTTTAAATTACCGAAGAGTTAAAATGAGATGTTTTATTCATAAATATCTTTATATAAGATCAAAATGAATTTAACGTAGACAATTTGCAGAAATTTCTTAGCTTTTAAAAATTAAAGTATCTCTGCAATGCCTTTAATAAAAGGTTGGTAACGCACTTGGAACAGTTCTAAACACTCAAATCGACTACCAATTTTTGTATAGCGCGTCACCGTTTGTACCCCTTCGTCAGGTCCTATCGCCTGAATGAGAATTCCATTTTCAGCTAAAAGTTCTAAAAATTCCTTTGGTTCATCAAAACGTGATGGCCAAATAAGAATGCGATCAAATGATCCTAAGCCTGTCACACTATGACTTCCATCAATCTGCCGTATAACAATATTTTCAATTCCTAAAGTTTGAAATTTTTGGCGTGCTAAATCAACAAGCGTTTTATAACGATCAATCGTTGTCACACGGTCACTCAGACATGCCATAAGAGCAGTACAAAAACCAGATCCTGTACCAATTTCTAAGACACGATGCCTTTTTTTCAAAGATAATGCCGAAAGAATTAAGAGTTGTTCTTCCAAACGTTCCATATATTCACCACACTCAAGGGGAATAACTTTATTATCATAAGCACTATTGAACCAAGGAGCAGCAACAAACTGTTGACGCGGAATTTTCTCTAATGCCGAAAAAAATCGCACGTCATCAATGCCTTTGCTACGCATTTTCAGTACAAGAGCGGCTAACTCCTCACGAAATTGTAAAATACCCTTTTGCCCCATAGTATCATTCAATCTCCAATGGAGGTGCACTTTTATCATACTGACAAACTGCTTCTTTTAAAATGGCAAAAACTTGCGTCTGTGTATCATCACCTCTTTGCAATAAACGCATATTGTCTCTCCTTTCGTAAAATTAAGCAGTAATACAGCGCATGCCTCCCATATAAGGTTGTAAAACATCTGGAATAATAATTGATCCATCAGCCTGTTGATAATTTTCAAGTACGGCAATAAGACAACGTCCAACAGCCGTACCAGAACCATTAAGGCTATGAACAAAATGCAATTTTTTATCGCCGTCTTTACGATAGCGCGCATTCATACGACGACCTTGAAAATCTCCACAAACTGAACAGCTAGAAATTTCACGATAACATTCTTGACCAGGAAGCCAAACCTCGATGTCATAGGTTTTACGCGCTGCAAACCCCATATCACCCGTAGAAAGAACCACTGTGCGAAAAGGCAAACCAAGCCGTTTTAATATATCTTCTGCACATTCCGTCATACGTTCCAATTCAATTAAAGACTGCTCTTCACTGGTAATCGAGACCATTTCAACTTTCCAAAATTGATGCTGACGCAACATACCGCGCGTATCACGACCGGCTGCTCCCGCCTCTAAACGAAAACAGGGAGATAAAGAAGAAAATCGCAGTGGTAAATCTGATATTTCAAGAATTTCATCGTTGACCAAATTGGTTAATGGCACTTCTGCTGTGGAAATAAGCCATCGACCATCTGTTGTACGAAAAAGGTCTTCAGCAAATTTCGGTAATTGTGCTGCTCCGTAAACAATCTCATCACGAACAAGAAGAGGTGTTGAGACTTCTGTGTAACCATTCTCATTGACATGCACATCAAGCATAAATTGGCCTAATGCTCGTTCTAGCCGTGCTAACGCCCCTGAAAGTACTGTAAAACGTGTTCCAGACAAACGACTAGCTCGTTCAAAATTCATCTGTTTGAGATCTTGACCAAGATCAAAATGTTCCTTTGGTGTAAAATTAAATGTTGGAGGTGTACCAAAATGTCGAATGACGACATTATCACTTTCATCTTTACCTTCTGGAACATCATCTAATGGAATATTTGGAAGTGCTGAAAGAATTTTCTCAAGACTCTCCGTCAGCTGTTTTTCTTCCACTGTTGCAGAGGAAAGAAAAGCTTTAATCTCTTCAACTTCAGCTCTAAGACGTTCAGCCATTTGCTGATCCGATACCGCTAAAGCCTGTCCTATTTCCTTTGAAACAGCATTGCGACGTTCCTGCGCCAATTGCACCTTAGCAATATGCGACCGACGTGCAAGATCAAGTTGTATTAACCTTTCAGCTTGTGGCTCAAGACCTCTACTTACGAGTGCTTTATCTAATTTCTCAGGATTGTCACGAATCCACTTAATATCAAGCATAAAAATTCCTCATTTATATTGTTTTTATTCATTCCTTATCGCATAAGATTATACACTTTTCTTAAGCGGATTTTCTTCTCTTTTCTATACTGTAAGCAATTAAAATTGAAATCTCGTAAAGTGCTATCGTTGGTAAAGCCACTGCAAACATCGTAAAAAAATCAGACGGCGTTATGATTGCCGCAATGATAAAAGAGAGTAAAATAGCCCATTTTCGTTTAGACACCAAATCATGAGACGTTAAAAATCCGATTTTTGTTAAAAGAATGATGACAAGAGGTAATTGAAAAATCAAACCAAAAATTAGGATAAATGATGTCATAAAGCCCAAATAATCAGAAATACGCACTATAAACTCTATTTTTAAATGAACATCTGGAAGAAATTGTTGAGAAAGGCTAAACCATAGTATTATTGGCGCTAATAGACCATAAACAAACGCTCCCCCAATACAAAATAAAATAGGCCCCCCAATGAGAAATGGTAAAAAAGCCATCCGCTCATTTTTATAAAGCCCTGGTGCAATAAAACTATAAAACTGAAAAGCCGTATAGGGAAAAGATAAAATAATTCCCCCAAAAGCAGAAAGCTTCATCTTCGTTAAAAAAGTTTCCCATACTTGCGTTGATTGCAAACGAATACCCTCAGGGTTACCCCCTGCTATTTTCATTGCCCACTGATATGGCCATAGTAAAAAATTTAAGATATAATCTTTAACAAGAAAACACATCATAAAAGCGATCATAAATGCAACCAAAGCAGAAATAATTCGCTGACGAAGTTCAATTAAATGTTCTAAAAGTGGAGTCATATTAGCATCAACTTCATCTTTTTTTACATTCATGACACATCTTCTTTTTCTTTATCTTTAGGAGAAACAAAAATGTTTTCAGAATGATGAGAAGCTATAGAAACTGTCATATCTTTCTTGATTACCTTTTGATCACATTCCAAAATTTCTTTATCTTTTTTTGATTTATGATGTGTTTCCTTAACATCCCAATTATCGTGGATATCCTCTAATATATTTTGAGTGGGATCAAAAGTTTCTGCCAATTTCTTGCTTGAATCGCTAATATCCGAACATACTTTTTGCAAATCATCGCGCTCGATTTGTTTTATTACATCATCAAACTGATGACGAAATTCATTTGCTGTTGAATACACATACGCTCTTATCTTTGCTACTGTCTTTAATATTTTAGGTAAATCTTTTGGTCCAACGACAATGATGAGAACAAGTAAGATTACGATAAACTCTGGTCCGTCAATCCCAAACATCTCTTAATTCGACTTTCTCATCAAAAAATATTGCATAATGATGATTGCGTTTTTGTTACTGTTTTTTAGCAACAGATGTTTTGCTTTTTTTAGAAGCAGAAGAAACCTTTTTGCGCGCTGTTGCATGTTTTACTGATAACGGCTGAGATTGTTGAGATTCTACATCAATCATTTGGGAAGTAGGAGCCATTTCAACTTTATCCTCAATGCTATCATCTTCTTCCTTCATATTTTTTTTGAAGGTTTTAATTCCTTTAGCAACATCGCCCATTAATTCAGAAATTTTACCGCGACCGAAAAGCACAAAGATAATCAATAAAATTATAATTAAATGCGTTGGTGAAAAAATATTACCCATTATTCTCTCTAACTTTATGCTTTTAAATTTGATTTCATTTATTCATGCTTCCTCTGAAGAATGTATCAAATATAATATCTTACTTATATATTTTCTTCTTAACTTAAAAGCAATTACACGCTTTTATTGCAAAAAGAACTTTTTATCCTCTCATCCTTTTTTAGCGTATTATAACACAAACCATTCAAAAATGATAAACCACTTCATACAAAATTCAAAACACTTAAAAACTTTTCTAAAATAACTTCATCTGATCTCTTAGGTTACTCATCTTCCTGTAAATACTATAGCCAATGTCTTTCCTTTTAAACAATGTTGTACGTATCATTACAAACATTTCCGCCAAATTATCCTTTACTGATAAAAATCATAACATGCTGTAAAACATTTTACGTATTCAATTAAAAAAATTAGAAAGAAAAATCTCTAAAAAACTTTCTTAACACATCATCGTTCTCTTCAAAAACGATCATCTTACGCACAACATTTATTCTTTGCGTTGGGGTGGGAATTTTATCATCCATTATTCCATATACAATACGAAATATGAGCCATCATCGTATTCAATTAACTATCTGTCGTGTAAATAAAAACTATTAGCGGAAAGAGTAAAAATGTACTTTATGAACCAACTCAAGTGCCAAGAGGTATGGCAATACTGCTAAAAAATAAAAAAGGTACCAGCTTGTGCCTTTATTCAGTAAAATACCTCCATATAACCAGCTCTCTAAGCCACGGCATGCTCTAACTATTACAAGTCTCCGGATTCTGGGCATGCGTTCTCATAATATCATGTGTTTAACCTATCTCAGTATTGAAACCAGAATGGGCATTAATAGAAAATTACATTCAATCAAAAGCATGGCATCGAAGCATAATTCATGTAAAAAGAATTTCTTATCCTCGCCTTTTTTATAAGATTTCCTTATACAGCCGCTCGATAATACAGTGTTAGAGATAAATAAACCTATTTACTTTAGTTTAAAATTCTCATTTTATTGAAATAGCTTGCAGAGTGCATATCAATTTTCAAAAGTTTTATTTTAGCGTCATACACAATAACCTAGCCATTTAGCGTGTATAATGTAAAGCTTTGGCTCCGCTTAAAGCAATGAGATTCATTCATACTTTTACAAAAATCTATCACTATAACACCAGCACTTTATTGCTCTCTCCATAATTTTACGCTCGCTAAAAAACTGATCAATGTAACAATGTTTTTATCAAGCATTTGAAATTCTTTAATCTTTAAACAAGCAAATTTATGAATGAATTTACCCTTCAATTTTTCAACAAACTTCACTAATATTCTCGTTAATTGAGTGTTTTTATAGTTTTCCTAAAAGAGTCCGCGATCATAAAAAATTCTCTTACAACATAAATATCTCTATTGAAATGTTTGATCTCTTCTTGTCTATCTTTCATATAAAAAATTAAAATTTTAACGATTAATCTCATTATATAAAAATAGCTCTGTGAATAAATGCTCCCATGACATTAATATTTTTTCTGTAGTGTATAATTGGGAGGTGAGGGCATTGTTTGATTTCTACAAGAGTATTTTTATGGATATCAATTCTATTATTCTATGCTAATAATCCGGTACAGTTATACATAATGATAGAGTTTACTCCATGAATTATCGGCATATTTATCATGCTGGCAATTTTGCTGATGTTTTTAAACACATTATTGTCACTCGCATTGTAGAATATCTCAAACGCAAAGAAAAAGCTTTTCGCGTTATAGATACGCATGCTGGAATCGGTATTTATGACCTTTCTTCTTTAGAAGCACATAAAACAGGAGAGTGGCGCGAAGGTGTCCAACGACTTTTTTCAACTCCTATCCCAGAAGATTTAAGAACACTCCTTTGTCCATGGTGTGACATCATTGATGCCCTCAATAAAGGGGAAAAAGAAATTGTATTTTATCCTGGATCTCCTGTTCTTATTCGTCAATTATTACGGAAACAAGATCGCCTCACCGCAATAGAATTGCACAATGAAGATTATCATATTTTAGCAAAAAACTTTGCAAGAGATTATCAGACAAAAATTCTGCATTTAGATGGTTGGCTTTCCTTAAATGCTCATGTACCACCAAAAGAAAAACGTGGGTTTATCCTTGTTGACCCTCCCTTTGAAAAAGCTGGAGAGTTTTCCCGCCTTATTGAGGGATTAACGAAAGCCTATCGTCGCTTTTCTGGAGGGATCTACGCTTTATGGTATCCTGTTAAATATGACAAAGAAATTGAAAGTTTTCTTCACGCGCTTTATCAAACCGGAATTCCTAAGATTCTACAGCTTGAAATGCGTATCCGAAAAAGTTCAAGTCCACCGACAATGAATGGAAGTGGTATGATTATTATTAACCCTCCCTACCTTTTGAAAGAAGAAATGAAAAAACTCAGCCCCTTTCTTATCAACCGTCTTGGACAAGATGAAAATGCCAAAATAACTCATAAGTGGCTTCAAAAAGAACATCTATTATTTTAGATCTTTCTCTGATATTTTTCTTAAATCAAATATCATGTTGTAAGATATAAAGACTTTGAATGATAAAGTTCTTTGAATAATACCAACATATTATAGTAGTAAGCTAATAACGATCAGCGTGAATTATTTTTTTAGAAAGCCTATCCTCTTACATCATGGATTTCTTATTTCAATCATTTTAATGGATAAATTAGGCAAATTCATAAAGCTGTTTTAGAATAACAACTCTCATATTTTTTATGAAAGATCGGCTCTCTAAAATCATACTCTTATGTTATAAGATATTATTTATAGAAAAAAATTATAAAGACATGAATAATCATTATTTAATAAAAAAGAATATTTCATATATTAAACAAACAACATATTCGTAATAAACGGAATGGTCCTGAAAAATAATACAAATTATCCGCAAAATAAACGGGAAAATCTTTCTTTTCTCTCTAATATTACATGGCATAATGCCAATCAAAGCAATGAGAAAAATCAATTCCAGGGTATCAAGTTCATACAAGAGTTTGTTAGACACCTTCCGCATAAGCCTGGGGTTTACCGGATGATTGGTGAAAATGGTGATATTCTTTATGTTGGCAAAGCCCGTAATCTCAAAAAACGTGTTTCAAACTATACACGTGAACAAGGACACAATAATCGTATTACCCGCATGATTCGTGCAACATATCATATGGAATTTATCGTCACCCATACAGAAACAGAAGCACTCCTTTTAGAAGCCAATCTCATCAAAAGATTGCATCCACATTTTAATGTACTCCTGCGTGATGATAAAAGTTTCCCTTATATTATGATTACAGATGATCATCGAGTGCCTGCACTTTACAAACATCGTGGTGCTCGAACACGAAAAGCTCACTATTTTGGTCCTTTTGCTTCTGCTGGTGCAGTGACACAAACAGTTCATGTTTTACAACGCGCCTTTTTATTACGAACCTGTACTGATTCAGTTT
This sequence comes from Bartonella sp. AC130YNZD, assembly GCF_042196865.1. Classification (NCBI taxonomy): domain Bacteria; kingdom Pseudomonadati; phylum Pseudomonadota; class Alphaproteobacteria; order Hyphomicrobiales; family Bartonellaceae; genus Bartonella; species Bartonella sp. AC130YNZD. The sequence goes on along the minus strand of NZ_JBHIQZ010000002.1, from coordinate 165,089 downwards.
TTGAAAACCGTACACGCCCCTGTTTGCTTTATCAAATTAAGCGATGTTCTGCACCTTGTACTCATGAAATTAGTGACAGTGATTATAAAGAACTGGTGAAAGGAGCAAAAGCGTTCCTTTCGGGAAAAGATCAATCTATTAAAAGCGATATGGTTCAAGCTATGCATAAAGCCGCAGAAAATCTTGATTTTGAACAAGCAGCTTCCTATCGTGACCGCTTATCAGCCCTTTCTCACATACAAAGCCATCAAGGTATTAATCCTCAAACGATAAAAGAAGCGGATGTATTTGCAATTGCGCAAAAAGAAGGAATGACTTGTATTCAAGTGTTCTTTTTTCGCATGGGGCAAAATTGGGGAAACCGTGCCTATTTTCCTAAAGCAGATCCCTCTTTTTCCCGCACTGAAATTTTAGCGAGTTTTCTTGCCCAATTTTACGATAATAAACCACTTCCCAAAAGTATCCTTTTATCTGAAGAAATTGAAGAAAAAGCACTTCTTACAGAAGCATTTAGTCTCAAAGCAAACCACAAAGTATCCCTCTCTTTACCCAAACAAGGTGAACGGAAAACTCTTGTTAATCGTGCCTATCTCAATGCTCATGAAGCACTTGAACATAAGCTTTCTGAAACAGCCACCCATACAAAATTGCTTCAAGGTCTTGCTAAAACATTCCAACTACCTTTTCGTCCACGCCGGATAGAAGTCTATGACAATTCTCATATCATGGGAACAAATGCTGTAGGGGCTATGATTGTCGCTGGTCAAATGGGATTTATTAAAAATCAATATCGAAAATTCAACATTCGCTCAACAGATATCACGCCTGGCGATGATTTTGGCATGATGAAAGAAGTGATTAAACGAAGATTTTCACGCCTTATCAAAGAGTATGATCTGCCAAATAGAAGTCATGACATAAAAGATGATGATCTTTTTCCCATTTGGCCTGACCTTATCTTAATCGATGGTGGTGAAGGACAAATCAACAGCGTACATGAAATACTTGCTGAGTTACAATTAAATGATCTCTTCACAGTTGTTGGAATCGCCAAAGGTGTTGACCGTCATGCGGGACGTGAAAGATTTTTTATAAAAGGTATTTCCCCCTTTACACTTCCTCCACGTGATCCTATTCTCTATTTTTTGCAACGTCTGCGTGATGAAGCACACCGTTTTGCGATTGGAACTCATAGGATAAAACGAAAAAAAGCAACATTCAAAAACCCACTTGATGAAATCGAAAATATCGGTCCGACAAGAAAGCGTGCGTTGCTTCATCATTTTGGAAGTGCCAAAGCTGTTGCTAGTGCCTCATTTGAAGATTTAAAAAAAGTTACGGGAATCTCTATGACAATTGCACAAAAAATTCATAACCATTTTCATGAAAAATAGGCTTGTTTCATAACCTTCGCCTTGTTACGTTTAGGAAATATATTCTCTTTCACAAGAATTAAAAATGGCTCCATGAAAAATCATACTTTTTCTTTTCCAAATATTTTAACTTATGCACGAATTGTTGCAGTCCCAATGGTTGTTGCATGCTTTTTTTTAGAAGGGCGACTACAATCAAGTGATATCACTCGCTGGATTTCTGTTTCCATTTTTATCGTTGCATCCATTACTGACTTTCTTGACGGTTACCTTGCTCGTATTTGGGAACAAACATCCAATATTGGTCGCATGTTAGATCCAATCGCCGATAAACTTCTCGTCTCTGCTTGTCTGCTCTTGCTTGCCGCAGACAGTACCATCGCTGGGTGGACACTATGGGCAGCTATTATCATTCTTTGCAGAGAAATTCTTGTATCAGGATTACGTGAATATTTGGCTGAGTTAAAAGTTAGTGTTCCTGTCTCTCGTCTTGCAAAATGGAAAACTTTTGTACAGATGATCGCTATTGTATTTCTTTTAGCTGGACCAGCCGGTAATAAAATTTTCCCTTACACAGTAGAGTTTGGCATTACTATGCTGTGGATTTCTGCCCTCCTTACATTGTGGACAGGGTGGGATTATTTTCGTGCAGGTTTAAAACACGTTATCCTATGAATAGTATGGAATTTTATAATGATGATTTATCTTTTTGTACTTAAATAAGAGATGAGAATAGCATAAGATTGATTTATTTTAAATCTATTAATGATAAATCAATAAAACACTTTTTTGCACATTACAAGTAAGGGTAGCGTGTAGATAAAAACTCTTCAGAAAACAGTAAATAGGCTTTATATTTTCGTAAAAGCAGCTGCAATATTAAAAGCTAAAAAAAAACGATTAATGCTCCATATGCTTTCAAAAAAAACTATAATCTCATAAGCAAAAAACCGAAATATAGTGTTTCGGATTTTTGCTTCTTATATACGCTTTATTATTATAAACGCTTTATTAACCAACAATTTCTACCTCAGGAAACCAAAAGGCGATTTCTGTTTTTGCCGTTTCAGCACTATCGGATCCATGGACAGAATTTTCGCCAATCGATAAAGCATGAACCTTACGAATTGTCCCTTCTTCTGCATCACTAGGATTCGTAGCCCCCATTACTTCACGGTTTTTAGCTATTGCATTTTCACCTTCCAAAACTTGTACAACGGTTGGACCAGAAGACATGAATTCAACCAATTCACTAAAAAAAGGACGTTTTTTATGAACAGCATAAAATTTTTCAGCCTCACGTCTGCTCATCCAGACACGTTTAGACGCAATAACACGTAGCTCCGCATCCTCAAGCATTTTAGTAATTGCGCCAGTCAAATTACGACGGGTTGCGTCTGGTTTAATCATCGAAAAAGTACGCTCTAAAGCCATTTAACCACCTTTATTTCATTTATAATATTCTCTAGCCATTTCTATAGCGAGCAAGGAGCCCTTTGCCAAGTGACTCTGCAAAAATCTACACAAATTCTCATAAACATAGAATAAATTATAAAGAAAACTTTAATAAAAATACCTGCAATTGCTTATCCCATCATAAAGATGCGCTACCGAATCTCAATAAATATTGAATCCTCTTTCACAATCTTAAATGCTTCCTATCAAAATTATCATTGAAATCAATCAAAAAATAACCATATCGTTAGAAACTATAGCGTACACCTAAAATACCCTGAAGGGACTGTTTTGTTTTACGCCCTTTAATATAATGTGCCTCACCATATAACTTTAACTTCTCACTCACTAAACTGCTTAAACCTATTCCTAATTTACCTGCATTCCCCGATAAGTCAGTGGTAAATGGATGGCGTTGATTAATTAACGTTTGATTATCATCTTTATTCTCACGCAACCATGCTGCTGTAATATACGCAAGCGATGAGGAATCCATGTGAGAACCAAATTCATATCCTAAAGATAAGCCAATCTCACTGCGTAATGAAGTGAATGGACGCATGTCACCTGTCATGCCATTCGATAACTTGATTTCTTTACCCTCAACTTGCAACCATGTAAATTGTCCATAAGGCTGTAACCAACTGTTCTTTGACGTCTTAAGTCGATAACCAGCTTCAAAGGAAGTTCCCAATGCCCTTTGAGTATATGTTCCTTCAATCTCTAAACCATTCGTTGAAACGGCTTTTAGAGTATTTTGATAATGATTGTATTTTAAAATACCATCGAGATACCATCCACTATGATCCAAATAAGTGACATAAGCGCCAATACCATAAGTATTGATTCCACTGTTACCCCCCCGTGCATGCGCAACACGGGCACGATCATAACTGCCAAAACCACCTATATAAAACTCTCCATTTTCCCACTCGTTTAAACCATTGATCCCCAAAACGATACCGGTCTGTTCCAGTTTAAAATCTATATGCTCTGTAACAACACTCTCTTTAGATTTAATCGCATAGCTCCATAAAGCCGTATTCTTTTTACTTTTATCTAGAATTCCTCTTCCCGCACGTACGGTTTGCATTTCATTGTGAAAAACCATCGCTGGCACCACAGACATAGACAATACCGCATCTGTAGAGGGAGTGGTCAAAAAGTGAGAAACTGAAAGATTCTCACTCAATTGTGGAAAAGGGTGTTCTTTATGAACTGGACGCACAATCATTTGATCGGCTAAAGATTGAGAAGAGGTTGAAACAGCAGTTTGTTGTTTTTCATCAGAAAGAGGATGAAGACCTGATGGAGGTAACGCTACAAGAGTCTGATTTTCTTGAGAAGGAGATACAGAAACACTAGAGACATTCTGTGCCCCTCTTAAATGACGTGGAGGTCGTGGTTTAGCTGGTTGCTTTATAGTAGGTTTACGAGAGCCTGTATTTTTTCCTTCAGAAGAAGCCCCTTGATCAGACTGTGTACCCGTATCAGCAGACAATGCAAGAGGAATCTTCGCTTTCTTATTCACACACTCTACTTCAGAACTAGAACCTTCCGTATCTCCAGAAGCTCTACTTAAATACCAAATTGTAGCACTACCACTAGAATCAGCACATCTTCCTCTCTTCACTAAGCGATACTGATAGGTTCCACCATCAACAGCTGTAATGTCCTTGCCCAAAAGATCTGCCAAAGTAAAATCAGCTCCGCCATTGTGGCTTCTATCGGTAATTAACGGAAGCTCAGTAACCAAACTATTCCTTTGTGAGAGAGGACCTGTAATTTCTCGTCCAGAATCTGCAATATTTATTTTGTGATTCCCTGAGCCCTCACCAATCAACAAATAATCACTCGCATCCCACGTAGCGCTAATATTGAATCGAAAATGTAAATCCCCTGAAAGTCTCTCAACATAAAGTGAAATATGACGTGGATCATACGGAATAGAAGAAAAAATAACAGTCCCACCCTGCCCCCCTAAATCTTTAATTTTAATCTGTGGTTTTTCTCCTATCTTCCGTTCACCAACTTCAAATATTGGTTCAGCAGGTTCTCCTTCTAGAGGAATGTTTTTCTTAGTTATATGATTTGTCCTATCGCCAGCGAATAAATAAAGTTCTCCGCCACCATTGATCCTTACTTCTCCAACGACTTCTTGTACACCAACATGGAACCACGATTTAGCAAAATCCGTAATTGTTAAAGTATCTACAAATCCCATAGGATATACAACTTGAATAGCTTGATCCTTCAAAGTAGTTTTCACAGACTCCCCTAGTGCTAAGACATGCTGTCTCCCATTCCCAGAAACCTGAGCATACATTGATTTCCCTCCCTCTTTTCTTTGTCCTGCATAAAGATTTTGTTCTCCGTTATCTCCCACTTTCGTATACCAAGCACCTCCCCCATCATACACATTCTGCTGTCCAACTGTTCCACCATCCCCAGTAACTGTGGAATTATATGCACTACTTCGTCTAACCACGCGTGTAAAATCAATATTTGGCTCTTCATGAACAAACTGCTGACCTCCCAAAATTTCAGCGTTTATTGTAATTCCTGCACGTGTAACTATTTGCATCCCTCCTTTTTTGATAGTGGACCCCACGGAAGTTGTTCCATTATCAATAAGCTCTACATCCCCATATCCAATCGTCACATTATTTTTGAAAAGACGAGCAATTATTTCTAAATTTTTTCGTTCCTCTTCTTCATTTCTCACATGGGTTACTCTTATTTGCCCTCTATTCCCACTCTCTACTACACTTGCAGATTGCACAAGACAACTACTGATCATCAATACTGAAAAACTTAATTTGTATTTATACCGCATTATCCACACTCCACTCTCAATTATTTAGAAAAATATCCCGCGGCTACATAGGTAGCTCGTTTTAGATTGTATCATAATGTGTTTTATTTATGTCTAAATACAATTTTTTAGTGTATTTTTTAATTTAAACAGCTTTAAGTTGTTTGTCTATAAACCACTAAAAAACTCTAACTTAAGGCAGAAAAATTGAATAAAATTCAAAATGTTTATTTGAATTCAAGGAATAATTTGCATATCTGGAATTATAGATGAAAAAAATGCTCGTGCCCTTTAATGGGGGCACCCTCTTTACGTAAAACAAAACGCCATTAGGTTGTACATTCACGCACTTGTTTTAAAAAGACATCTCTCAATGCACTCAAGCCCATTTTGCGACGTCATCCATGAATGATATACCGGTAAAGCCATTGAACCCCCAATCTTTACGCTTATGAAGAAGCGGGCCGGTATCATCATACACTTTGCCATCCCAATGTTGTGACAGCCCTTGACACTAGAGACGATTCATCAGAGACATTTTTACTTCTTTTTTGTATAGTTTTTATACACACCTTCATCCCACTTGCGATGTGCCAAGCGAATAATTTTGATTGATTCAACATAAACAGATTTGAAATGAGAGAATCCTATGATTTTCGCGACTCTCATTCAACATGCATAGAAATGAATTATTATTATAAATTCAGTATGTTGCCTTTAAAAGAGAGAGTATAAAGACATTTCTACTATTTGAGAAAGTCCTTACACTCTCGAGAAGACATAGCCGAACGTTATCTGTTTAAGTTTGCAAAACAATTACATTTGTAAAGTTAATCAGCCATGCACACATATTTAAAAACTATAGCGTAATCCTAAAATACCTTGAAGAGCATTCTTAATCTTATGTCCTTTTAGATAATGTGCTTCCGCATAAAGTGTTAGTTTATCATTGACCGAACCGTTTAAACCAATTCCCAATTTACCCGCACTGCCTGACAAATCTGTAATAAATTTATACTGGTTATTAATTGTCGTATAATTATTATTTATATTCTCACGCAACCAAGCTGCCATAATGTAAGCTGTTAATGAAGTTTCTGAACTCACAAAAAATTCATGCCCTGCAGTCAATCCAACTTCACTGCGGAATGAAGTTAATGGGCTTAGATCACCTATCATTCCATTGGAAAGTTTTATTCTTTTACCTTCAACCTGCAAACCTGTTAGCTTGATATAAGGCTGCATCCAAGTATTCTGTGCCGGTTCAAAATAACAACCAATCTCAAATGATCCACCTATCGCCCACTGATTATAATGACTTTGAATGGCTAAACCATTCGTTGATATGGCTTTCAAATTATTTCGGTAATAATTATATTTCAAAACACCATCCATATACCATCCGCGATGATCAAAATAAGTTGCGTAAGTTCCAATGCTATAAGAGTTCAGATCACTATTACCACCTCGTGCATGAGAAATACGTGCTTGCTCATAACTACCGAAACCACCAACATACAACTCTCCATGCCTTAATTCACTCAACTGATCAGCACCAAAAACTAAACCTGTTTGCCCAAGCTTAAAGTGTGTATGGCCTGTCGCAACACGTTCTCTGCTCTTAATCCCATAAGTCCATAGTTCGATATCTTTCTTATTTCTGTCCCAAATTTTTCTACCATTCCGTATAATTTGCAACTCATTATTAAAAATAAGTCCAGGAACTACGGACAACGTTAATACTGCATCTGTAGAGGGTGTCGTTGTTGTTTCACCAGGAACAAAAGGATTTTCCGGATCTGGAATAGAGGTTTCTGGTCCACTGAGGCGATCTGCAGATAAAAACCAAACTTTTCCATTTTCATCCTTTCTTTCTTTCAAATCATACATATAAGTTCCACCATCAATGGCGTTAATTTTGTCACCCTTAAGATCTGTCAGTGTAAAATGTGCTCCACCACTTTGATCCATAATTAAATCACGCTTATTTGAAAAAGGATCCGTGATTTCAACTCCAGAATCAGCAACACTTATCGTATGATTCCCAGCACCTTTCTCAACCAAGAGATAATCACCACGGTTATGGGCAATCGTAGTATTGAACGCGAAATGTAAATTTCCTGAAAGATTATTCACATGAAGCTGAGAATAATATGGATCAGAACCTGTAAACGAAAAAATAACACTCCCTTCACCACTTAATTTTTGTATCAAAGAACTTTTTCCATCAAACTCATCAGTAATAGAGTACAGTTTTGTATCTTTTCCATTTAAAATAATATCTTCTACTATGGTATGATGTTGATCATTCCCAGCATAAAGATGGATCTGCCCAGAATGATTTAACTGTGTCTTTCCTTCTAATGTTGCCCCAGCATGCACCCATGATTTTGTTTGATCATTCATTGTTAGATTTTTTACAGATCCATCAGTATATATTTCCTGAATAGCACTCTCATTTAAAATAACTCCAATAGCCTGACCGCCTTTTAAGATACGTTGTTTACCACCGCCAAAAACTTCTGTGTCAAATGCAAAACCACCATTTTTTGCACTTTGAGACTTTTGTCCAACCTCTTGGACACCCCCTTGCATAACTTTCGTATTCCAAACTTTTCCGCCATCATATACTTTTTGTTGGCCTAGTGTTTCATCTTGACCATAAATGATAGTATGAGAAGCACTACTCCCTTTAACCTCTCCTCCAACATCCCCCTCCCCGAAAACAAGTTGCTCACCACCATAAATTTTAGTCCCCTCTACTTTTCCTCCATTTCCAACACTTTGTTGTCCACCTTCTTTAACGACTGCATTTTTCGAAAAGCCTTGTTTTCCCTTTAAAGCCTCAACATTTTCAATTCCGCCATGTTCAATTTTACTATCCTCACTGAGTCCTCCTGCATACACATAAAGCTCTGCACCATTCCTTACTGTGTTATTAATGGATCGCCCTGGGCTATCAATCTCACCATCATTTGAAATGTATGCTTTACCTTCATTATCAAGAATATAATTTTCTAACAGTGCCCCATCTTTAATGGAAATAAGTTCAGGTTTTTTAAGAATTTTAGTATTGTGTTCTTGTACATTATTTTCAACATTTTCACGATGACTGCTGTCAAGCTCCTGTTGACTCACAAACACTCTAGCGCCCTTATCCTCAGTAAAATCGCTAGGCTTTTTTAAAAAGTCTAATTCATTACGCGCCCTTATAATAACATCATTAGATGCTCCAAGTATGCATCTTCCCGTTTTCATATCCTCATTGTATTGATCCTGAAATATTTTGCCATTTTCATAACTTGAAGATTGACAAAAAAGCGGTACCCCCCTCTCATTTGCTGCAGCAGCCTGCACAAAACAGCTGCTCAACATGAGTATCCAACAATGTCGTTTCCATTTATATTGTAGAGCCATATCCTCCCCCCTTTCACGCCTGCATAGACACTGAACGTAATTAGCTCTACAAAACATATTTTCAACCTTAGATTGCAATAATCCTTCTTAAAAATCCCCCTTATCTCATAAAAAACCGTTCTTTATAGTTTTTAAATACTTTTTTGATCAAGAATATAAGGGCGTTTTTATAGTGCTTCTTTAGCATTTCCTCAGAATTTTCTTATCAAAAAAAGTAATGCATAATCAAATATATAAGGGAATACAGTTTATCATGAACAACGAAGCTGCGTGCTCTGAAAAATTGTTCTCTGATGCTGCATTAAAAACTTAAAAAAACTAATCATACATTTAAAGATAACTAAAAAATAACCATATAATTAGAAACTATAGCGTACACCTAAAATACCCTGAAGGGACTGTTTTGTTTTACGCCCTTTAATATAATGTGCCTCACCATATAACTTTAACTTCTCACTCACTAAACTGCTTAAACCTATTCCTAATTTACCTGCATTCCCCGATAAGTCAGTGGTAAATGGATGGCGTTGATTAATTAACGTTTGATTATCATCTTTATTCTCACGCAACCATGCTGCTGTAATATACGCAAGCGATGAGGAATCCATGTGAGAACCAAATTCATATCCTAAAGATAAGCCAATCTCACTGCGTAATGAAGTGAATGGACGCATGTCACCTGTCATGCCATTCGATAACTTGATTTCTTTACCCTCAACTTGCAACCATGTAAATTGTCCATAAGGCTGTAACCAACTGTTCTTTGACGTCTTAAGTCGATAACCAGCTTCAAAGGAAGTTCCCAATGCCCTTTGAGTATATGTTCCTTCAATCTCTAAACCATTCGTTGAAACGGCTTTTAGAGTATTTTGATAATGATTGTATTTTAAAATACCATCGAGATACCATCCACTATGATCCAAATAAGTGACATAAGCGCCAATACCATAAGTATTGATTCCACTGTTACCCCCCCGTGCATGCGCAACACGGGCACGATCATAACTGCCAAAACCACCTATATAAAACTCTCCATTTTCCCACTCGTTTAAACCATTGATCCCCAAAACGATACCGGTCTGTTCCAGTTTAAAATCTATATGCTCTGTAACAACACTCTCTTTAGATTTAATCGCATAGCTCCATAAAGCCGTATTCTTTTTACTTTTATCTAGAATTCCTCTTCCCGCACGTACGGTTTGCATTTCATTGTGAAAAACCATCGCTGGCACCACAGACATAGACAATACCGCATCTGTAGAGGGAGTGGTCAAAAAGTGAGAAACTGAAAGATTCTCACTCAATTGTGGAAAAGGGTGTTCTTTATGAACTGGACGCACAATCATTTGATCGGCTAAAGATTGAGAAGAGGTTGAAACAGCAGTTTGTTGTTTTTCATCAGAAAGAGGATGAGAACTTCCTGAACCTAAGACTTCAGTAACGTGACTTCTAAGAGAGGAAATAGTTGGAGATACAGAAGCCTGAGATTTTTGCCTTAAGTTTTGGCGGTTTTTTCTTCGACGTGGGAATTTAATAGCATGCTCTTGTGGTGCTGTAATCGTTGAAAGAGAAGAAACTGATTGATTTTGATTTAAATGCCGCATAGATCTGCTTCTGCGTGGCGCACTATCCATGTAAACTGCAGTCAAATACCAAATTTTTCCCTCTTCATTCTCAATATTTTTGTGTTTTAAGCCATAAGTATAAGTTCCTCCATCAACCATTACAGTTTTTGCGCCAGAAAAACTTTGTAGAGTAAAAGATGCGCTACCACTTTGATCAAAAATTAAATCAAGTCCTGCTGAAGAAGGATCAACAACTTCAATACCAGAATCTACGGCACTTATTGTGTGAAAACCACTCCCATTCTCAATAAAGAGGTAATCACCTTTTCCTTCTGCAAGGCTGACATTAAAATCGAAGTGTAGACTCCCTGCTAGATTATTAATATAAAGCTGAGAGTAATATAAATCATCTTCAGAAGAGGTGAAAATGACTTTTCCTACACCGCTTAACTGCTGAATGCGTGTACTTTTGTCGTCAACCCCACGAGCAACGGAGTATAATTGAGCGTCTTCTCCATTTAATTCAATGTTTTCTACTATAGTTTGTTGACCATCACCTCCAGCATCAAGATAGATCCCACCAAAATCTTGAACTTTTATTTCTCCTCCTAATATTGCACTAGGAGAAATCCATGAATTGGCATTACCTTCAATCGTTAGATTCTTCACAATTCCACCCGCATAGACTTCTTGAACACCACCAGTGCGTAAAATTACTCTATTCGCTTCACCCCCTGCTAATACCCGCTGTACACCACCCGCGAAAACCTCAGTATTCACAGCTAAACCACCACTCTTTTGTATAAAATCATCATCATCTGCGAACCACTTAGCAAGAGTTTGTATTCCTCCACTCATCACTTTTGTTCCCACAGCCATCCCATCATCATATACATTCTGCTGTCCTGGCGTATCACCTTGACCATAAAGTGTCGTGTTATAAGCGCTGCTCCCCACAATTCCACCATTTACATAACCATCTCCGAAAACAAGCTGCTCCCCACCATAAATTTCAGCTCTCAATGCGGTTCCTCCTCCCTCCACTCTTTGTTTTCCACCCTCGTAAATAATCGTAAATTCTGAAATCCCTTGTTCCCCTACAATCTCAACACCACCATTTTCAATTGTCGTATTCTTACTGAAACCACCAGTCTCAACATAGAGTGTTGCAGTTTCCGGAACCGTATTATTAATGGATAATTTAAAATCATCCGTTTCTCCATCACCAACAATATAAACTATGCTATTGTCACCGAGCACGGAGCTTTGCAAAATTTTTTCACGTGTGCCAGTAATGAAATCCTCTGCATGAAAACTGAAATCACCTTTATAAGAATTGGCTATAGAATCTTCCAAAGGAGAACCATACTTTTCTTGCTCAAAAGATTCAGCTATAGCCAACTCCGTATGAGATGGAGGAAAGATAGGAGAAGAATTTTTTTCTGGCATAGATGGTGTTGATAAAGACCAAATCTTTCCACCGTTATGATCTTTTTTCTTGAGAGCGTACATGTAGACTCCATTATCAACAGTAGCTATCTCTTCACCCCAAAAATCTATCAGAGTAAAATGCGCATTTCCGCTTTGATCATGAATTAAATCAAGTTCCAAAACTAAATTCTGATCTTGTAGAGGAGAATTGGTAATTTCAACACCAGAATCGATAACGCTTATGGTGTGATGACCTGCTCCTCTTTTTATGAGAAGATAATCACCGCGCTGTTCTACAAAATTAGTATTAAACCTAAAATGTAAATTACCTGAAAGATTACCGACCTCAAGTTTAGAATAATGTGGATTAAACACGGTAGAAGTAAAAATAACGCGCCCATTCCCGCTTAAATCCTCAATCAAAGAGCTTTCACCGTCCATCTTGGAAGCAATAGAGTATAATGTGGTATCTTTGTCATTTAAAACAATTTTTTCTACTTCAGTACGAGATCGCTCAGTACCAGCATAAAGATAAATCCGTCCAGAATCATGAATCATAGTGCTTCCTTCTAATGTTGCACCAAAATGTAACCACGATTGTGCTTGATCCTTAATTATTAAATCTTTTACATAGCCTCCTAAATCTATTGCTTGGAAAGCATTCCCTTGTAAGAGAACACCAATCGCGATTCCTCCCGCTAAAACGTGTTGCTCTCCACCAGAAAAGACCTTCGTATCAAATGCAAAACTGCTATAATGGTCTAGATCTTCTTCCACAAAAAGATTTTGTACCCCTCCTTCCATGATCTTTGTGCTAAAAACCTCTCCATCATCATACACATTCTGGTATCCTAACACTCCATTTTTACCAGAAACGATAGTGTCATAGGCACTGCTTCTTACCATCTCACCTTTGATATCAGACTTTCCTGAAACAAACTGCTCACCACCGTAAATTTTAACCCCTTCAGCTTTTCCCCCATCTTCAACCTTTTGTTTTCCCCCTTTCTTAACTGTACTATCCTGTGAAAGACCCTGTGTTCTAACAAGCTCAGTGCCGCCTCTTTGAATTGTTGTATACAAGCTAAAACCACCGTGATAAACGGAGATCTTTCCACTGTCTTTAACTGTATTACTAATCGAAGTTTCTCCAGTGCTTTCAACTTTCTCACTGTTACTATCAAAGCTAGGATCAGCAATCGTAACAATCATTCCCTTTTCAATTGTGCGTTCTGTGAGATCATTCGATAATGAAGCTATAGCAGATGGTTGCAAGCTAAAATCAGAAAATAAAGAGGTATTTGTCTCATCAAGAGCATAATTCGCATCTAAATACCAAATTTTACCATTGCTCTCATTTTTTCTCTGTTTCAAACTGTACATGTAAGTTCCGGCATCAATAGCTTTGATTTTTTCACCAAAAGTGTTTGTCAGAGTAAAATGAGCGTTTCCACTATGATCAGAAATTAATGTAAACCTTTTGTGGGAAGGGATTGTGATCTCACCCCCAGAATCAGTAATACTTACTGTATGATAACCTGAACCACTTTCTTTAATGACAAGATAATCACTAAGGTGCTTGGCAAAATTGACATTAAAATTGAAATGTAAAGAACCTGAAAGATCATCAATATTAAGCTGAGAATAATGCTTATTAGTCCCTAAAGACGTAAAAATAACTCTGCCACTTCCCGTTAAATTCTGGACATTAACCTGAGGTTTTTTGCTGTTATCTTCAGACGCAATAATGTATAGTTTGGTATCTTCTCCATTTAAATTAAGATTGTCTACTTCCGTAACAGCTTCACCATTTCCAGCATAAAGATAGAGGTTGCCAAAATTATTAACATTTGTATTTTCACCTAATATCGCACCAGCAAAAACCCATGATTTTGCTTGATGATTAATTGTTAGATTATCCACGTATCCAGAATCATATATCTTCTGAGTAGCTCTATCGTATAAAGTAACTTCGCTCGCATTCCCTCCTGCTAAGATATTCTGCGCACCATTTTTAAAAAGTTCTGTACTCAGTGCAAAAGCCCCTTCATTTATTGTAAAATCCTCACCCTCTATATCAGTATCTTCTGCAAAGCCGTTATTAGAATTCTCTTTACCATCAAGATTCTGGACACCTCCTTTCATAACCTTTGTGTCAACAGCCATCCCACCACTATAGACACTTTGTAGTCCTAGCATTCCATTTTCAGCATAAATTTCGGTGTTATAAGCACTACTTGCCTTATCTTTTCGCGATAAACCAGATCCAAGGCTTCCCTTACCAAAAATAATCTGCTCGCCACCATGGATTTGAGCCCCTTCTGCATTTGCACCACTCTCAACAATTTGTTTACCACCTTTTTTTACAGTGGCATATTCCGAACTGCTCAAGTTTTGTACAACCTCAATCCCACCACTCTCAATTATCGTATCCCTGCTAACACTTGCTGCATCAATGTAGAGTTTTCCACCTTCTTGAACCGTATTATTGATGGAATAGCCTGCATCTTCATATTTAAAGCTATTTATTTCAGAATTTTCAGAGTCACGATTAGTAATATAGATAGTAGCACCATCACTTATTATTGAATTTGTGAGTACTTCAAAGAATAGGTTTTCTAATCTCTTCCTTTCCTCTTCTGAAGGATTACTTCCTTCTACTATCTGTTTATTCTCTATCCTTTTTGATCCCTCATTTTTTTCTTTTAATCCCCTCACTTCCGATAACAATTTTTTTGTCTCTTCTAGGTGTTCACTGATACTTACTGGTGTTAATAACTTTTCTTTTGGTGCTGCTACTCCATCTGCACTCGCAATCTTGACAAAAAAACCACTGGTTATTAATGCACAAAAACTTAATTTCAATTTGCGTTGCATTATTCACACTCCATAATTTTAAATTTAAATTCTCCCATTTAGAAAAAAGTGCATAGACCAAAACAACTCAATGCAATTGCTCAACCTCATGTTTTTTTAAGATAACAAAGCATTCGATGGATTAAACTCTGACAGATCAAATATACATCATGTGTTTTAAAATGTATGCACAACTAAAAGATTTAATTTGTTTTAGATACACTTTAAAAGTGTTATAATTGCATCCATGAAAAATATTTTTAATATTTTAAGACACTAAACACCGATCTACGAAGAAGATTGATTCCTTAATAGATAAAAATAGCATTAAACTTTAAAAGAAACAGCAATGTGAATGAGAGCTGCGTTTATGGCCACCTATTGCCATCTTCTACAGCATTTAAAGCAGTGTCTTTATTTTATTCAATATGGATAATATGTAGACCACTTATTCATACTCATCAGTCCATAATCATTGTTCTAATATATAACGAAGTGTCATAATATTGACTCGACACTGATTTGAAATTTCTATAGTTATAGTCAGTTAACTCGTCATTTGATTTGTCATATACTGAAAGGGACATTCTATTCATGTCTATAAACTCAGAAATGAAAGCTACAAGCAACAGAAATTCCCCTCGTCGCATTTTGTTTGCAAGCCTTATTGGCCCAACAATTGAATTCTTTGATTTCTATGTCTTTGCCACTGCCGCAGCTCTCATATTTCCTCATGTGTTTTTTCCAACACAAAATGATCAGATTGCCATTTTACAATCTTTCCTGATCTTTGGAGCGGCCTTTTTTGCTCGGCCCTTTGGATCAATTGTTTTTGGACATTTTGGAGATAAAATTGGAAGAAAAGCAACACTTATTGCTTCTCTTCTCACAATGGGTCTTTCAACAGTCATTATTGGTTTTCTTCCTACTTATGAAACCGCTGGATGGTTTGCCCCTTTCCTCTTGACCTTGTGCCGTATTGGACAGGGAATGGGATTAGGAGGAGAATGGGGAGGAGCTGTTTTGCTCGCAACAGAAAATGCCCCTCCAGAAAAGCGCGGCTGGTACGCGATGTTCCCCCAATTGGGTGTTCCAATCGGTTTATTTTTATCTATTGCCGTTTATTTAGGTCTGTTGCATTTCCTTGATCATGAAGAACTTTTAGCTTGGGGATGGCGCATTCCTTTTATTGCTTCAGTTGTTTTTATGATTATAGGATTATGGGTCCGTCTTTCAATCAATGAAACTGTTCAATTCAAAAAAACTCTTGAAAGTAAAGAACGTGTCAAAGTTCCTATCATCGATGTCTTTTTAAAATGTCCACGAATCCTATTTCTTGGAATATTTTCTGGTATGGCAACATTTGTTTTGTTTTACTTGGTCACTGCATATTTGTTAAGCTACTCAACAAACCATCTGCAATTGCCATTTTATCAAGCTCTTCAAGTCGAAATTGTTGGTGCTATTTTCTGTGGAATTTTTACTGTCATCACTGGAAAACTCGCTGATCGTATTAGACGTCGAACTTTGATGATTTGGGTTACAATCATCACCGGTATCTATTCTTTTGCAATTCCTTATTTCTTAAATTCTGGAGTTATAGGAGTCCTTGCAATGTCTGTTATCGGTTTGTCTATCATGGGGATGATATACAGTCCTCTTGGTGCTGTTTTGGCTTCACCATACCCAACAGCAATTCGATATACTGGTTCTTCTATTACTTTCAACTTATCGGGTATCGTAGGAGCCTCTCTTGCGCCTTATATTGCAGAATATCTGGTACAACATTTTGATACATCTTATATCGGCTATTATTTGCTTCTTGCTTCTTTTATTTCACTGATTTGCTTCGTTGGATTTACAGATAATGAAATATCCAACTAAAATATAATAAAGAAGAATAAAATAAGTACTGGCAGCAAAAATGCTGCCAGTTTCATTTTTAAAGACAGGGGTTGAGGTATTTTCCACCACAATGTTCCCGCGAACAAGGCACTCAAAAAGAAAAATAAAAAATCTGCAATATTGCTTATATAAAAAACAGCAAACATTTCTGATAAGATATGCGTTGTCCCCAACCATGAAACGCAAAAGAAGGCCAACATCACAGCCCATAAAACAAGCAAAATTCGATCAATAATCATCATTATGGCGTTTCATTTTTTTAATTATAGTCCATATATTTAACATGCCTAAAAGAAAAATCACAATAAAAACCCAACGCCCTCCCCCTGAGCCTTCCGTAATAAAAAGTGCAGGATTTACTATTCCCAGTAATCCTATAAAAATCAGAACAATAGATACGAGACGCATTAAACCTGTTTTTCCCAGCGATGATCTTCAGTCTGTTGCCAATACGTTAAATTATGATTTTCCATTTTATATTTTTTCCACTGTGCACGAACGAGATTCAACTGCTCTTCACTTCTACCATCAAATATCACAACAAGCCGTTGATAAGCATCAATATCCGAACAAACAGCTCCCTCTATGAGAAAACGAATCTTTGAATCATTCGGATTTTCTTGTCCTGTCGTAAGAAATACAGGCTGAAAGTTTGGATATTGATCACACTCCGTTCCATGTCCAATAAATGATTCATCAGTATAAACCCATAAATGTATATCTATAGAATCGCGTTGTTCTTTACTCACACACTGTATTGTTACTGTACCAAAACGAGCCAATGCACGCTCCACAAGCGTCGGCAAAATATCCTTCAGCGTTGACTGCGTCAAATGATAGAATAAAATATCCAATCTCTTAAGCCTTCATCATTCTTTATAAAAAAGCTAACATCTTTTAAAAAAAACTTCTATATCCCTAATACAAAGGAAACGGTTCAAGATATAAACCCTCTTTTTTGATTGAGATGCATCATCTTTTTGCACGTATCTTTAAAAGACAATAATTTTTATTTTCAACGTTAATAAAAAGTTTTTTAAATTATTTTCTAGATTCTTCTAGTTTCTTTGTAGACTATAGTTGAAAATAAAATATAATGTACGGAAAATTTAAAGAGGACCTCATAGGCAATTTTATATTATTTATTTGGTAAAAATATCCAATTCATGAAAGGATGTTTTTTCAAACTTTATTACATTTTAACCGAAAGCAGTAAGAATATTTGCTATCGAATTAAAAACTGAGGATTTTCCCCAATTTATGCGTATTATTGAGTTCTACATTCTGAAACGTGTCCTTGTTTTGTTTAGTTCTGTCATGATTGCAGCAGTGGGCGTTAGTTGGACTGTACAAATTCTTGCACGGATAAACTTTCTCACAACAAGTAAACAAACACTCCTCACAGTCTTACAATTTTCACTCTCATTGGTTCCTTCTGTTATTTTTCTTGTCATTCCATTTGCATTAGTGATCGCAGTTACAACCATCCTCTCAGCAATGCATCAAGACTCAGAATTTGCTGTCATCAATGCCTCTGGTTTTCCTAAAAGTACTGTTTGGAAACCTATCCTTCTTCTTGCTATTGTTACATCCTGTATCTCCTTTTCTATAGCTAATTTTGTTGTTCCTCAAGCGCGTCTTCATATGCGACAAATGCTAGCAAGCGCTCATTTTGATCTTATTAATCTATTCATTAGTGAAGGGAGCTTTCAAAAACTCGCCAATAACCTTTACATAGAAATTGGCGAACGAAATCCAAATGGAACACTTGAACGCCTTTTCATTGCCGACCAGCGTGATCCTAAAACTGATCTTTTTTATTATGCAACAGACGCATCCATTGTGAATAATAAAAACGGCAGTTTTCTGGTTCTCAATAACGGTGAAATAGAAAGAGTCAATCATCAAAATAACAGTGTTTCAATCGTGCAATTTAGCTCATATACTTTTAGCCTAGGAGAGTTTATCCCCAGTGATAAAACACCTACTCTTTATCCAAAAGATCGGTCTCTTTCTTATTTACAAAACCCTGACCCAAAAGATCCCTACTATCAACGAAAACCACTCCAATATAAAGCTGAATTTCACCGCAGATTAACACAATGGCTCTACCCTATTGTTTTTTCACTTATTGCATTAGCAGCGGCAGGGGATGTACGCTCCCATCGACAAGCTCGTCATTCCGCAAACCTCTGGGCAATTGCCCTTTCTTTTCTGGTATATTGGATAGGATATTTTTTCGCAGAAAAAGCAAAAAGCGATCTTGCATACGTTCCTCTCCTTTATATTATACCTATAGGAACAAGTGCATTTGTCTTTTTTATGCTTTTAACGAATCATAAAATTGGGCTTCCCACAAAAGTTAATGAGATACTTCAAATCGCTTTTCAAAAAATAATGAACAAATTTGAACATCGAAAATCTCAAGATTCCTCGGATAAAATATCATGATTGGGTGGACACTTGGACGATATTTTTTTATACGTTATCTTAAAATAACTTGTTATTTCTTGGGAAGCATTTTTGTTCTTGCTCTTTTAATCGATTTCACAGAGAATTCCGGTAGGCTATCTTCCCTTCCGCATTATACAGCAAAAGATGTATTTTTCCTCTCTGTTTTACGCATCCCTTTTATCATGCAACAACTTATCCCTTTCATTGCACTCTTTTCTGCAATAGCAACGCTTATCTCGCTCAACAAAAAACTTGAACTTGTGGTGACTCGTTCAATCGGTGTTTCTGCATGGCAATTTCTTATGCCAGCTTGTTTTGGAGCTTTTCTTTTAGGATTATTTTCAATTCTTCTCATTAATCCACTTGCTGCATGGGGATTTTCTCAAGCAGAAAAAAAGATGACTGAATGGCGCAATCACAATGTACTAACACCTCTTCACAATACAAGTATCCACTGGTTAACACAACGTACAAATTTAGGCAGAACAACCATTGGTGCTAAATCTATCACCGATCAAGGACTTTCTCTTCTCGATGCAACCTTTGTACAATACAATGACAATGCAACCGTTAAAAATTGGATTAACGTCCCAAAAGCAACCTTGACTAATGGATTTTGGCTATTAACAAATGGAACAATCTATAAAATAGGGCATCCTCCTGAAAAATTTACCGTGTTGCAAATAAAAACCAATCTAAAACCTGAATTTTTAACGGAACGTTTAGTGAATCCCGCAACTATTCCATTTTACCAATTGCCAAAAAAAATTATAATTGCACGTTCATTTGGCTATTCTGCTAATAATTTTGATATGTATTTCCAATCTCTGATTGCATTACCGGCATTGCTTGTGGCAATGACCCTCATTGCAGCAACTGTATCTTTAAATTTTACACGTTTTGGGCAATCTAGAATGTTGATTCTTGGTGGCGTAATAGCTGGGTTTATACTTTATGTTATTTCCGTACTTGTTCAAGCTTTTGGTAATGCTGGATATATTCCACCAATTATTGCAGCTTGGACACCCGTTGTTATTGCGTTATTCTTAGGAATCTCTTTTTTACTTCATAAAGAGGATGGCTAAGTGAAAGCATTAACACTTAAAAAAACTATTTTAACAAAATTAAGTGCTCTCGCTTTTAAAAGTATTGTGGGGGTTATTTTAGGAGGTGCTTTATCTTATTGTGCGCACGCTCAAAGCCTTCAATCTCCTTCTCAAAGTCGCATTCAAAATCCGGAACCTCCTCTTTTGCTCTCTGCGGATGAACTCATCTACAATCGTGATGAAAACACTGTTTCTGCACACGGTAATGTCCAAATCGAATATGATGGCAATAAAGTTGTCGCTCAAAAAATTATTTACAATCAAAAAACAGGACGGCTTATAGCACAAGGGAACGTTGAAATTACTCAAAAGGATGGTAATAAAATTTATTCCAACCAAATTGATATGACCCAAGATCTTGGCGAGGGTTTTGTAAACGCCTTACGTATTGATACAGCCAACAATGTTCACTTTTCAGCCCAAAATGCTACACGCAAACACAATCACATAACAGTCTTTGAAAATGCAACCTATACAGCCTGTGAACCTTGCTCTTATAAACCAGATCGAGACGTCCTATGGAAAATTAAAGCAAGAAAGATCATATGGAATAATAGCGTCAAAAAAATTCGGTTTGAAAATAGCAGTTTTGAAGTTTTTGGTGTACCGATTATAAAATTTCCAAATTTTGAGATCTATGATCCAACTGTCAGGCGTGCTAGCGGTCTGCTTACTCCTCATTTTTTTTATACTGATTATCTCGGTATAGGGATAAAGAATTCTTATTTCTGGAATCTCGCCCCCCATTATGATTTTACCCTTTATTCTACGGTTTATACCCAACAAGGGCTTTTAACCGAAGGGGAATGGCGTCAGCGTTTAAAAACGGGCCGTTATAACATTCGCTTTGCTCATATATATCAAATGAAACCGCATAGATTTGATAATGATACGATTGATGCCCAACATAAAAACCGTTATATGCTGGCGACAAAGGGGGATTTTCGTATTAACTCACACTGGACTTATGGATGGGATATTCTTGCACAATCGGATCGGCATTTTAGTCGTGCCTATAAACTTGAAAACTATAACAATCCTACACAACTTTCTCAGATCTATTTGAATGGTCTTGCAGGAAAAAATTATTTTGATATGCGTTTTTATCATTTTAAAGTTCAAGATTCAATACTGAATGATCCTCATTATGAACGTCACTCTCGACAAGCGTGGGTCTTACCACGCATCGATTATTTTTTCACACCAGATGAACCCATTTATAATGGAGAGCTTACCTTCCATAGTAATATACAATCAGTTTATCGTCGCCATGCTGACTTCAATTCACCCGACCAGAACGGAAACCCTCTCAATACAGTAAGACTTTCTGGTATGGCTGGAAATAGTTTGCGTTTAACAAACGAGCTTCAGTGGAAAAAGCGCTTCAACACGCACAATGGACTCATCTTAACCCCTCTTCTCTCTCTACGAGCTGATATCATTACAACCAATGCAAGCAAAAATCATACAGATTCTATAGAAAACAATGCCTTATCCGCAACTCATGGTTCAGCAATTCGTGGCATGGCAACAGCAGGGTTGGAACTACGCTATCCCTTCCTCATTACCGCTGATCATTCTACACATATTATAGAACCAACTGCACAAATTTTTATACGCAATAATGAACAATATATTGGACAAATTCCTAATGAAGATGCTCAAAGCTTTGTCTTTGATGCAACCACTCTCTTTCAACGAGACAAATTTTCTGGTTATGATCGTGTAGAAGGTGGTACAAGAGCCAATATAGGTATAAGATATTCTGGAAGCCTTAATGATAATTGGTCTCTTTATGGTCTCATTGGACAATCCTTTCATCTAGCAGGAAAGAATTCTTTTGCAGAAAAGGACTTTATCAATGTCGGTACTCATTCTAGCTTAGAGGCAAAACGTTCAGACTATGTTGCAATGTTTGGTACAACCCATAAAAGTGGTTTTTCCTTAGAAACGCGTGGACGCTTTGACAAAAAAACAGGAAAAATGCGCCGTAGTGAAATCGAAGCATCACAAAAATGGCAAAATTTTTGGGCGGCTCTACAATATGCCTATATCGCAAAGCAACCAGATTATGAATATTCTCAAGAGCGCCAAGAAATTTCTTTTCAAACAGGACTTAAATTGGCAGATTATTGGTCTATTAATAGCAACGCCGGTTATGATTTAGTATCTGGTACATTTATAAAGCGAGGAATTAGCTTGAGTTATATGGACGAATGTTTCGGGTTAACATTCGGTTATCAACAGGTAACGAATCCAGGCAGGAAAGCCCCCTTGCAAAACTTTAATTTCTCTCTTTCATTGCGTACGATTGCAGATATAGGAAAAAAGATAGATTAATTTATAAAGGGAATGTATCAGTCATTTAACTTATCATTGTTTTTATGAAAGAAAGCGTGTATTTTAAGTTGTTGATGAGAATTAATAAACAATGCGAAAGCCTATTTACATGAATAAATTGAAAAAGCGTTTTCTTGCTTTATTTTATATTGCGTCTTTGAGCGTAAGTAGCCTGCTAATAAATGGATTTTTTATTCCGACAGTCTTTGCGCAGACTTCTATTGTTGTTACAGTTAATGGCAACCCCATCACAAATTATGATATACAAAGACGCCTTTCTTTTCTCAGGTTACAACAAAAGCAAGGCAATTTGGTGGCACAGGCTAAAAAAGAGCTTATTGACGAAAAGCTAAAAAATATTGAAATAAAACGTCGTAATATTGAAGTAAGCAATGATGAAGTTGATAGAGCTTTTGAGAATTTTGCGACACAAAATAATATGACGATTGATCAGCTCAACCAGATTCTGATCCAAACTGAGATCACTGTGCAACACTTTAAAGATTACATCCGTGGACAAATAGGATGGGGGCGTCTTGTTAGTGCACGCTATCAAGCTGAAACAGGTATGATTAGCGAACAAGAAGCTGTACGCAGAATATTAAAAAATGGTGGTGTAAAACCTTCAACCAACGAATATACATTACAGCGAATTGTTTTTGTCATTCCTGCACATCGTCGTTTAGAAATCTTTGAAAGACGTCAAAGAGAAGCAAGTAATTTTCGCGCACATTTCCGTGGATGTGCCAATGCTCACAATCAAGCAAGAGGTATTTTAGACGTTACTATCCGCCACTTAGGAAAGTTTCTGGAGCCACAACTTCCTAATGCATGGGAACAAGCTATTCTTGAAACGCCTGCTGGCAAAATGACAAAATTACAAGAAACATCTGATGGAATCGAAGCAATTGCTGTCTGCAAAATAAAAAGAGTTTCTGATGATTATGTCGCTCGACTGATATTTTCTCTTCAAGATAGTAAAAAAAGAAGCCCGCAAAAACTTGAAGAATTAAGCGAAAAATATTTAGGAGAACTGCGGCGAGTGGCACGCATTCAAAATTCATAATGGCTGCTCTTATTGTTAGCGGTGGTGATCCTGCCGGAATTGGTCCTGAAATAGTACTAAAAGCGTGGAATTTGCGTGTTACGCGCCAAATTCCACCTTTTGTACTTCTTGCTGATCCAGATGTTATTCGTTCGCGCGCTCGTTTTTTACAGATTGATGTTGAGGTGCAATCTGTTTTAATCAATAATCCTGCAAAAAAATTTCAAAACGCTCTTCCTATCATACCGTTAAAAAACAAACAAAGTGATCAATTAGGTATACCTTCATCGAATAATGCCGCTGGAATTATTGAATCAATTAAACGTTGTGTTCAATTGATTCAAAATGGCCATGCATGTGCACTTATCACTTGTCCTATTGCAAAAAAGAGTCTTTATGATGCGGGTTTTCAATTTCCAGGTCATACAGAATTTTTAGCCGATTTAGCCCATAAAGCTTTTCATAAATGTTATCATCCAGTTATGATGTTAGCAGGACCCCGATTAAAAACAGTACCAATAACTGTTCATATTCCATTTAAAAATGTTCCTTCACAGCTTACCCCTGATTTAATTATTCAAACGGTACTTATTACTGAATATGACTTAAAAACAAGGTTTAAAATAACGTCACCCCGACTAGCTGTTGCTGGTCTTAATCCTCATGCTGGAGAAGAAGGTGCAATGGGAAAAGAAGATATTGAAGTTATCACTCCTGCTATTGAATATCTTAAAAAGAAAGGACTCAATATTGCAGGCCCGCTGCCTGCCGACACAATGTTCCATGAATGCGCAAGAAAAGCATATGACGTTGCCATTTGTATGTATCATGATCAAGCCCTTATCCCTGTTAAGACATTAGACTTTGATAGCACTGTTAATGTCACGTTAGGTCTACCTTTTATTCGCACGTCTCCAGATCACGGAACTGCTTTTGACATTGCTGATAAAGGGATAGCCTCTCCCGAAAGCTTTATTGCTGCTCTTAAACTTGCAAATCAACTTGCAAAAAATAGTTTAAACCCATGCCAATAGATAATCTCCCTCCTCTGCGTGAGGTCATTGATATATATGGATTACAAGCGCATAAATCTTTGGGGCAGAATTTTCTTTTTGATCTTAATTTAACATCTAAAATTTCTCATCAAGCAGGCAATATAGAAGGAAAACCTGTTCTTGAAATTGGTCCAGGTCCTGGAGGTCTCACACGTGCCTTGCTAGCAAAGGGTGCCATTGTAACAGCAATAGAACGCGATGAGCGCTGCATACCGGCTCTCTTAGAAATAGAAAAACACTATCCTAAAAAATTAAAAGTTATTTGTAATGATGCACTGAAGCAAGACTTCTCAAAACTCTTTGAAACAAGCCCTGTAAAACCGCGCATTATTGCAAATCTTCCCTATAATATTGGGACACAACTCTTATTAAATTGGCTTTTAACTGAACCATGGCCTCCTTTTTATGAATCAATGACATTGATGTTTCAACGTGAAGTTGCCAAACGGATTACAGCTAAACCTCAATCTACTCATTATGGACGTCTTAGTGTCTTAACTGGCTGGCGTACCACTGCTAAAATTGCTTTTGATGTCCCCCCTCAAGCCTTCATACCAATACCTAAAGTAACGTCTTCCGTTGTTCATATTATTCCGCGAACACAACCTCTTGCCTGCTCTGCAAAAAAACTAAGCCTCGTCACAAAAACCGCCTTTGGACAAAGACGAAAAATGCTTCGTCAAAATCTCAAAATACTTGGAGGTGAAGAGCTATTAGAAAAAGCTGGAATTGATGGAACGCGCCGTGCTGAAACGCTCTCGGTTTCTGAATTTGTAACTTTAGCGCATCTAGTGCTCTAAAAAATACACTTTGTGTTATAAAACCTTTTTTAAACACAACATTTATCGATTTTTTCAGCAATAAGCCCATCAACAAAAGAGCCAAGATAAGAACAACGCTCACGTTTTACGGTTTCAGCTAAATAAATTGATTTAATAAAAGATAAAGACTGATCTAAATCTTCGTTAATCACAACATAATCATAAGAAAGCCAATGCTTTAACTCCGTTCGTGCATTTTCCAATCGCAAATTGATAGTATCTTGACTATCTTCTGCTCGACGATGTAAACGCGAAACAAGCTCTTTCATTGATGGTGGAAGAATAAAAACAGATACAGTGTCTCCTAGCATCTTTTTTTGCAGCTGCTCGGTACCTTGATAATCAATATCAAATAACATATCTTGGCCAGCATTCAATGCGCTTTCAACAGTTTCACGTAAAGTGCCATAATAATTTCCGTGAACTTCTGCCCACTCAATAAATTCATCCCTATCACGCTTATATTCAAACTCTTCTTTTGAAATAAAGTAATAATGCAGCCCATCTACTTCACTAGGACGCCTTTTCCTTGTGGTCATACTTACGGAAAGCTCTAATTGTCCCTCTTTTAGAAGTAATCGAGAGATTGTTGATTTACCAGCACCTGAAGGTGAAGAGAGAATAAATAAAAAACCGCGGCGTTGATTCATTTTTATAGTACTCAATTTACTTTCAAAGACTGTCATTACATCACTCTACTTTGTTCATAAATGTTTCTCCAAAGTTTGAATTATACATTATCTCAACCTATCCCCTAATCAATGTGTTTTCTTAGAAATTCTCAATGTTATTCTGCTCTTTTTTGAGATAAGGTATTAGCAGTATATTCACTTCTTTCTTAAATATTTTTATCCATACGCTAATCCCACTTGTGACAGACAAGAAAATAATTTTTTATCATTCTCATAAAAAGTTTAAATAGAAAAATTTTACTATATTTGAGATTTTCATTTACGATGGTGTTATCACTATAAATTCAATGTCTTGCCTTTAATTCTCGCCACTTGCGAACATTCATATTATGTTCTTCTAAAGTTCGAGAAAAAACATGCCCTCCTGAACCATCAGCAACAAAATAAAGTGCATCACTGCTTGGTGGATGTGCCACCGCTTTCAAAGAATCTCGACCTGGATTTGCAATAGCCGTTGGGGGCAAACCATTAATTTTATAAGTATTATATGGTGTTTCCTTCTCAAGATCTGAACGATAAATCGCACGACCGGATGGTTTTCCTTTTCCTCCGAAGAGACCATAAATCACTGTTGGATCCGATTGAAGACGCATATGCTTTGTAAGGCGGTTATAAAATACCGCAGCAACCATTGGTCTTTCTGCTGCAATTCCCGTTTCTTTCTCAACAATTGAGGCTAATATAACAAATTCATCAATTGATTTAATAGGTAAATCAGGTGAACGCGTAGCCCATATATCATGAATTAATTTTGTCTGTCCTTCACGCAATCTATTTACAATCTCTTTACGCGTTGTCCCCCGAATAAAACGAACAGTATCCGTCATTAAACAGCCTTCTGGAGGCAAAATTTTTGGAAGGTCTCCAATCAAAATTTCATTCGCAGCTAATCGATCGAAAACTTGCTGAACCGTTAAACCTTCAGGTACTGTAAATGTATATTCTATAGATTTTCCTTTCACAAGAATATCCATAATATCCTGCATCGAAGCATGAGCTGGAATTAAATATTCACCAGCCTTCAGATGCGTTGTTTTTTGGTGATAACCAACCCCATAAACAAAAATATCTGATGATCGAATAAAACCACGTTTTTCTAGCAATGAAGCAATTTCACGAATTCCGGTACCAGGATGGATAAGAACAATTTGTTCTTCCTCAATTTTTCCCTTTTCTTCAAAAATACTTTTTCCAATATAAAGAGGAATACTTATGGCAAAAAGAATAATCACAATCAGCATAAGAAAAAAATGACCGAGAATGACCAATGGATTACGGACGATAGATGATTTCTTTCGTTTTTTATGTATTAACATGTCATAACTATCTGCTAAATGATTCGAAGAGGAATCACTTACGTCCTTTAATGATTTTCCATTTTTCACATCGGACATAACCCCTCAATAGCGATTAAGGATAATATTATAATTTCTCATTCACCTTATAATAAAGTAGAAAACTCAAAAGCAGAAATTAAATAAAATACTTATTATCCCCTAAAACGTCGCATCACCAACGATGCATTTGTCCCACCAAATCCAAAAGAATTAGAAAGAATCGTATCAATCTTTCGTTCACGCGGTTTGTGTGGTACAAGATCGATTTTTGTTTCAATCGATGGATTGTCAAGATTAAGTGTCGCTGGGGCTATATTATCCCGTATAGCTAAAATAGAAAAAATAGCCTCAGCAGCACCGGCTGCACCAAGTAAATGCCCGATAGATGATTTCGTTGATGACATAGAAACTTGTGGTGCATAACTCCCTAAAACACGCTCAACAGCCGCTAGCTCTATGGAATCAGCCATCGTAGATGTACCATGAGCATTAATATAATCAAGTTCACTCACATTCACTTGTGCACGCTTAAGAGCAGCTATCATACTACGCTGAGCCCCTTCACCACTTTCTGAAGGTGCTGTAATGTGGTAAGCGTCACCAGATAAACCATAGCCAATAACCTCAGCATAAATACGTGCTCCTCGTTTTTTGGCATGTTCCAGCTCTTCTAAAACAACAACAGCTGCTCCTTCCCCCATCACAAAACCATCACGATCAGTATCATAAGGACGTGACGCCCGTTCAGGATCATCATTGCGACAAGTAGAAAGAGCTCTACAAGCTGCAAAACCTGCAAGAGATATCCGATTTATCGGAGATTCAGTCCCCCCTGCCACCATGACATCTGCATCACCAAACATAATCAAACGTGCCGCATCACCAATCGCATGCGCCCCTGTTGAACAAGCTGTTACAACAGAATGATTAGGCCCCCGTAAACCATATTGAATAGACACATAACCAGAAGCAAGATTAATCAAACGACCTGGAATAAAAAAGGGAGAAACACGACGTGGTCCCTTATCACGAAGCGTATAACCAGCTTCAACGATACCTTCAACTCCCCCAATTCCCGAACCAATTAACACACCTGTACAAATCTGATCTTCATCACTCTTAGGAAACCATTCGGCATCTGCAAGCGCTTGGTTAGCAGCGGCCATTGCATAAACAATAAATGCATCAACTTTACGTTGCTCCTTAGGTTCCATATACAAATCAGCATTATAGGTCCCCTCTGTTCCATCCCCTAAGGGGATACGCGCAGCAATCTGGCATGGCAAATCTGACACATCAAACTCAGTGATACGTCGGACACCACTTCTTCCTTCAAGAAGTCGTTTCCAACTATATTCAATATTACCAGCTAATGGAGATACCAATCCTAAACCAGTAACAACAACACGTTTCATAACTTCTAACCTTGAACTAAACTTCACCTCTCAAAGCTCTCTTTTCAAAAGAGCTCCGAAGAATATAGGCAAAAGCAATTTATGCCTTTGCCCTTTAGTAATCACGCAGAAGCTTTATCAATGAACTTGACTGCATCGCCAACTGTAAAAATCGTTTCAGCAGCTTCATCTGGAATTTCTACCCCAAACTCTTCTTCAAAAGCCATAACGAGTTCAACCGTATCAAGGCTATCAGCCCCTAGATCATCGATAAAGCTTGCATTTTCTACAACTTTATCAGCATTAACCCCAAGATGTTCCACGATAATTTTTTTAACGCGCTCTACTGTATCACTCATGTTGAAATCCTCGAATTTATATTTCCTATAATTTGGTTAACTATATCGGTTCATCTAATCAAGCAATAGATGCATTACTTTAAAAGATTTTAGTAATGATTTAAAACATCCTGTGGATATCCCCTACAAAATGAACCAATCTGACATTCCGACATCAATTGATTAACGACCATATTAAAGAAATAGATGCATCTATCCATTTCAATCGTTACTATCTAAAATAATACAACTCATAAATCAATGTGGAATAAAATAAATACTCATATCATTGCCATTCCACCATTGATATGGAGTGTTTGACCTGTCGTATAGGCTGCTTCATCGCTTGCTAAATAAACAGCAGCAGTAGCTATT
Organism: Bartonella sp. AC130YNZD; assembly: GCF_042196865.1. Lineage (NCBI taxonomy): Bacteria > Pseudomonadati > Pseudomonadota > Alphaproteobacteria > Hyphomicrobiales > Bartonellaceae > Bartonella > Bartonella sp. AC130YNZD. The sequence continues at coordinate 135,315 of NZ_JBHIQZ010000002.1, read as the reverse complement.
TCTTGCCCACTTCCCATACGCTTCATTGGAATTGCAGCCATAATGGCTTCTTTTTGCTTTTCATTAAGCTTGTCTGTCATTGCAGATTTAATAAATCCTGGAGCAATACAATTGACAGTGATATTTCGCGAAGCAATTTCTTGTGCCAATGCTTTAGAAAAACCTATCAAGCCTGCTTTTGCAGCACAATAATTCGTTTGTCCAGGATTTCCCACTACACCAACAACAGATGTAATGTTAATAATTCTTCCATAACGGCGGCGCATCATAGAATGTATTAATTCACGCGTCAAAAGAGAAGCAGCTGTTAGGTTAACTTCTAAAACATCATCCCAGTCTTTATCTTGCATACGCACAAAAAGACCATCCCTAGTGATTCCTGCATTGTTAACCAAAATATCGACGCCATCCATTTTTCTCTCTGCAACTTCAGCCAATTGTTTAATCGATTGGCGTTCAGAAAGATTAGCGGGAAATACAAAAACATTCTGCCCTAATTCTGCCGCCACTTCTCTGAGCTTTTCTTCACGTGTTCCATGAAGTCCAACAATGGCTCCTTGTGCATGAAAGCAGCGTGCAATTGCCTCACCAATTCCTCCCGAAGCCCCCGTTACAAGAGCTTTACGTCCTGTTAATCTAAACATCTTTTAACTCCTTATAGATTAAACGCCAAGCATACCTAGCGCTGATTCTATTTCATCAACTGTTCCAATGGTTACCCCCTTTATATCTTTGTTAATACGACGCGTTAAACCTGTTAAAACTTTTCCAGAACCAACTTCAAAAAGCGTATCAACTCCATTAGCAGCGATCCATTCTATTGTTTCACGCCATCGCACCCTCCCAGTCACTTGTTGGACAAGAAGAGTAGTAATACGCTCTGGATTGCTCTCAGGTGCAACAGAAACATTGGCAATCAAAGGAACAATAGGGGACATTTTGTTAACAGTCAAAAGTGCTTTCTTCATGGCATCAGCAGCAGGTTGCATTAAAGATGAATGAAAAGGTGCAGAAACAGGAAGAAGAAGTGCACGTTTTGCACCTTTTGTTGATGCAATCTCTACCGCTGCCTCAACTGCTTTTGCTTTACCGGAAATAACAATTTGCCCACCACCATTATCATTAGCAATCTGACATAGTCCTTCTCCAGAAACAGTTTCACAAATTTCTTCCACAATGTGCTCTTCTAAACCAATTAATGCAGCCATAGAACCTTCACCAACCGCGACAGCAGCCTGCATAGCATTGCCACGAATACGCAAAAGTCTTGCCGTATCTGTGAGAGTAAATGTACCAGCAGCACAAAGAGCCGAATATTCGCCTAAAGAATGACCAGCAACAAACCTTACCTTTTCTTCTATACGAAGCCCTAATTGTTTCATCACACGAATGACAGCCATAGATACAGCCATTAATGCCGGTTGTGCATTTGCTGTTAACGTTAAAACATCTGCTGGTCCTTCAAAAATGATCTTTGATAATTTCTCACCCAAAGCATCATCAACTTCCTCGAAAACCATCCTTGCGACAATAAATTGCTCTGCAAGCGCTTTCCCCATACCAACAAGTTGACTCCCCTGCCCTGGAAAAATAAAAGCTGCACCCATTTATCAACTCCTAAAACTGTACAATTAAATTATTTTCTTTTGACCTTATTCATCCGCACAAATCAATATAAAGCCCTTTATTTAAAACGAATACCACACTTAAAATTATATTTTAAGGGCGGAATTTGATATAAAAACTTAGGAAAATAGGGTGCTATAAACTGAATAACACCCAAACTTATGAGACTTCCTAAAAGTGCACCTGCTAAAATATCAAAGGGATAATGTACACCCACAAAGATGCGCGCCCAACAGATCAAACACAAAAATACGGTGGCAAATTTAAAAGTAACTTTGTATCGGTAAAAATAAAAGTTAGCTGCATAAGATGCAATGGTCAAGGCATGATTACTAGGAAAAGAAGCTGTTGCACGATGTTGAATAAGCGGTGTCGTCAGCCCTACCACGAATGGGCGAGGATGAAAATAAAAAAGAGAAATGAGATAACCTATGAAAAGAGATGCACAAATACTCATGCAAATGCTTAGCACAACACACCGTTCCCTCTCCCCACTACAAAACCACAACGCACAAAGATGGAGAGGAATAATATAAATTAAAAACTTTGCACAAAAAATACTAAACAAAACTATAATCGACCAAGCTTGATGATTGCCGACAAACATTTCAAAGAGTGTAACATCAATCTGGTTTAAAAAGTCCATTTTTCCCTCCTTTGCCTTTATATTACAGTATTATCTTTTTGTAGAAGAAGGAAATATATCAAGATTTAACAAATCAATTTTTTATGTGCATAAACTTGCTATTTTAAAAGATAACCTGTAGATATGAAATATTCGTTGCCGGCACTTTAGCTGGAGGTTGAACGGAGGGCTGTAAAATATCAGTAGGAAATACAATGTTTCCGGCCTCCCGTGTCTCCGCTCTGAGATGTCTCGAATTGTAAACGCGTCCTTTCTTCTTTGGATTTCCAAAAAAGACAAGTCGCAGAGGCTTTGCGCTAAAACCGGTGAAATTTAATTGAAGAAAGGCAAAACAATGGCTCTTTATGAACATATGTTCCTTGCCCGACAAGACATTGCTCCGCAGCAAGTTGATGAACTTTTGAGTCTCTACAAAGGTGTCATTGAAGCGCATGGTGGAAAAGTTGGGCGTATAGAAAATTGGGGACTTCGTCCTCTTGCTTACCGTATTCGGAAAAACCGTAAAGCTTATTATGTCTTAGTCAATATTGATGCACCAGCTTCAGCAATTGCTGAAGTGGAGCGTCAGATGCGCATCAATGAAGATATTTTGCGTTATATGACCATTCGCGTAGAACAACACGAAAAAGAAAAATCTGCTATGCTCTCACACCTTGATCGCAATAGTCACATTGGACATGATGAAGAGCGTCCTCGTTTTCCACGTCGTCAACGTGAAAATACTATAGAAGGGGTAGAATGATGACTGATACTAATCAAAACTCTGCACGTCGCCCCTTTCATCGTCGTCGTAAAACATGTCCTTTTTCAGGGACCAATGCTCCCAAAATTGATTATAAAGACATCAAGTTGTTACAACGTTATATTTCCGAACGTGGGAAAATTGTTCCTTCACGGATTACTGCTGTTAGTCAGAAAAAACAGCGTGAATTAGCTAATGCTATCAAACGTGCTCGCTTTTTAGGCTTACTTCCGTACGTTATAAAGTAAGCAATCAATATGCTATGCAACTGGAGAGTTTCTCCAGTTGCTTTTCTTATATGGTTTAAAATAGCTTGTTGTATCCTATGTTAAGCTATTAAATGTCAAAGTTGGGGTATTGATACGCCTCTAACTGCAGAAAGCAGGACAGCAATAAATGAAAAAAAATCGTACTTATGAGATATTAACCGGTATTTTAGCAGGATTATTTGCTGTTGTGATAGGGCTGGCAATCATCAGTGTTGCAAATATCGTGCCCTTTTTTTCTCTTCTTCTTGGCTGCTTTCTTTCATTACCAATTTTTATTGTTGCGTTCGGTCAAGGAACATTAGCCAGTCTCATCGCCCTCATAAGTGCTACTGTTGTTCTTATCATAACCACTAATACCTATATTGCTCTTGGCTTTATGGTCTTATTTTTCCTTCCTGCTGTCTATGCTTCTTGGCTTCTTGGGCTTGCACGACCAGCGCAAAAAGAAAATGAACTGATATGGTATCCATTATCATCGGTTATTTTTCATTTAACTAATTTTATCGCTCTTATAGCAACTTTCATTGGGCTCTATGTTCAAACACGTCCTTCCACACCCATCGTTGCAAAAAAAATCACCGAAAACATAGCACAAACTCTGCAACAAACACAGTCAATAAAAGAAGCCTATATACGCGCTTTTAGTGAGCTTTTAATGACGCATACAGCAACTTTTACTGCTTTTTCTTTGACTCTTTATAGTTTGGTTTTTCTCATTGGTAACCTTTACTTTTCCATTATAGCAGCACAACATATGAAATGGCTGAAAAGACCCCGTGATGATTGGAGCCAAACTCTCCGCCTTCCAATTTCTGGAATTATTATTTTCATTATTGTTTGCATAACATCGATGGTTGAGCTGAGCGCTTCTCTTAACTTGAGTACCCTTGTCTTTAGTACTGCATACATTGTCATCATATTAATTAGCGGTCTAGCATATCTTCACAATATTACAAAAGGGGTAAACGGTCGAATTATTATACTTTCTCTTGTTTATATTGCTATTTTTACAGTCGTTTTTGCTCCACCTATTGTTTTCATGGTACTTTTGATGGGAATTTGGGCTGCTATTCAATACAATTTTCAATCACGCAAAAAACTCCACTAAATTTATTTGTTCGAAAGGAAAAACTATGGATATTATTTTACTTGAGCGCATTCCTCGTCTTGGTCAGATGGGTGATATTGTCTCAGTTAAAGATGGTTATGCGCGTAATTTTCTCTTGCCTCAAGGTAAAGCTTTACGCGCAAATGAAGCTAATAAAAAACATTTTGAGGTACAACGTGCACAACTTGAAGCACGTAATCTTGAACGCAAAAGCGAAGCGCAAAAAATTTCTGAAAAACTTGATGGACAATCATTCATTGTTGTTCGTTCTGCTGGTGAAACGGGACAACTTTATGGTTCTGTGTCAACACGTGATATTGCTGAAATCATAACAGATGAAGGCTTTTCTATTGGAAGAAATCAAATCGAACTTAATCATCCAATAAAAATGATCGGTCTTCACACTATCACTCTTAGTTTACATCCAGAGGTTCAAATTTCTGTGATTATTAACGTTGCGCGTTCTACCAGTGAAGCACAACGCCAAGCAGAAGGTGAAACTCTCACTTCGGCTAAAGAAATATATAATATTCAAGAAGAATTATTAGAAGAAAGTCAGGAAGAATTATTGGCAGAAGAAATTAATGACAACGATATAAACAGTTCTCATCAAGAAGCTTAATTGCTATTTTTCTTTCTGTTTTATATTTTTTATTCCATTATAAATATCGCTCATAAAATACTCACACTTTAAAAGTGAGTATTTTATGGCTATCGTACATAAAGAACCTTATTTTTATGAAAGAATTAGAAGTATACTATTTAAAGGCATTACATGCCGAGAATGATAATATTACTAAGAGGAAATGTCTTTTGTTTTCCAGCATATAAAGCAAAAATAATTTAAAGTTCTACCCTTAAGGCTAAAGTTTGTATGAGCGTTAAGTTGATTACATCCTCACATGATCTGAAATAATTTCAGTTATAAAAAAATAATTCTACTTACACAGATATTGGAATTTTAAGGTTAAGTAACTTAAAAATACTTAAATTTAGAGTAGCAAAACTTCCACTTTAAAATCACATATTATAAAATAGATAGACGTTATATAAATAATACACAAATGATAAATGAGAAACGAAAAGAGAGTTTTAAAAAATTATATAATTTTAACTTAAAATGAAGGTTTGTAGCTCTATTCTTTTAATTATACGATTTTCAATTTATCGCCTAAAGTAGCTAGACTTAGAATTTTAGTGGAAAAATATTATGGAAGAAACTAACGTTGTTAATGTCAGCTCTTCAAAGAAAGAGGATTCTCCTTCTTTTCGGCAACTTCCGCATAATATTGAAGCTGAACAGGCATTGCTTGGTGCCATCTTTATCAACAATGATTCTCTTGACCGCGTTTCAGATTTTCTAAAACCAGAACATTTTTTTGAACCATTGCATCAAAAAATTTATCATGTTTTATCTCACCTTATTAAAACAGGAAAACGTGTAGATCCAGTTACAATCAAGCCCTATATCCAAATGGAAGAAAAAATTGGAGATATTACTGTATACCAATATGTTGTTCGCTTAGCCACAGAGGCAGTCACTATTATTAACGCTGAAGATTATGGACGCGTCATTTACGATCTTTTTATCCGACGGTCTTTGATTAACCTTGGAACTCAAGTTGTCAATACAGCCTTTGATGCTCCTGTAGAGCTCACGCCTACCCAACAAATTGAAACTGTTGAAAATCAGTTATTTGAGCTAGCAGAAAAAGGGAAATATGGAGGTGGATTTGAAAATTTTAATGAGGCTATTAAAAAAGCTATCGATATGGCAAGTGCTGCGAAAAAGCGCTCTTCACAATTATCAGGGATAGCCACCCATATTAAAACACTTGATGAAAAAATGGGAGGATTACAAGCATCTGACTTAATTATCCTTGCGGGCCGCCCTGGTATGGGTAAAACCTCACTGGCTACCAATATTGCCTTTAATATTGCTAATGCTTATAATCGTAATGCCAATATCCAAGAAAATGAAGGCGGCATTGTGGGATTCTTCTCACTTGAGATGTCATCCGAACAGCTTGCAACCCGTATTATTTCTGAACAAACAGAAGTCTCTTCTTCTGATATTCGGCGTGGCAATATTTCAGATGAACAATTTTCAAAAATTATTCGTGCGGTGAACCAACTACAAAAGGCACCACTTTATATTGATCAAACTGGGGGAATATCAATTACGCAATTAGCTGCTCGTGCGCGGCGTCTCAAGCGGCAACATGGTTTAGATATCTTGTTTATTGACTATATCCAACTCATGACAAGCAGTTCAAAGCGTTCATCAGAAAATCGTGTTCAAGAGATCACAGAAATTACCACAGGATTAAAAGCATTAGCAAAAGAATTGAATATTCCTATTATCGCTCTCTCTCAACTTTCTCGTCAAGTAGAAAATAGAACAGATAAACGTCCACAGCTCTCAGATTTACGTGAATCTGGTTCAATTGAGCAAGATGCCGATATCGTTCTGTTTGTCTATCGCGAAGAATATTATCTCAAAAATGAAGAACCAAAACTAAACACTTTGGAACATCAAAAATGGCTAGAAATAATGGACAAAGCTTTTGGAAAAGCTGATGTTATTATTGCAAAACAGCGCCATGGTCCGACAGGAATCGTTCCCCTTGCCTTTCAATCTGACTTCACACGCTTTAGTGATCTAGCCGATAGTAATTATCTTCCAGAGCAAATTGGTTAAATCAAAATGGCATGCAACCGTATTCAATTTATCTGTCAAAATTGTGAAACCATTCTTCTTATTAAAAAATGTAGTTCTTATCAAGAATAAAATTTCTTACAAAGAATCATTTTTCAATGATTCTAGCCGCCGTTATTTGCTATTTAATAACATTCTTCTTGCATGAAATGATAACACATCTCTTAATGTTGTAAGTGGGGTACATATATTAAAATCCATAGCTAATCTAAATCTTTCTATATTGTTCCTTCTTTTAAAAAACTCCTTCTCACAAGACACTCATTTTCTTGTTTTTAAATTCAAAAATAATTGCTGCTGTTGTGCAAGGCTGACTATTATGTAGAATATCAGAAACTTTCCTCTTTATAGGACAACCTCTAACCTTTTAACAAAAATATTTTCTAATCTATCTGAAAAATTACCCTAATTACCGCAATATAAAAAACAAGCAGTGTTTTAAATACTACAGCACAGAGAAAATTCTACAATATGCAAAATATTCTTGATATAAAATTGCATAAAAACTGATATCTAACAAAAGGAAAGTGTATAATTATGCTAGAAAAAAAAGAAGACTGCGATAGTAGATTTGACAGTCTTGATGAAGCTATCAAAAGAGTTGTTGATATAGCAAGTGCTGCAAAAAAGCGCTCTTCGCAAATATCAGGGATAGCGACTCATATTCAAACACTTGATGAAAAAATGGGAGGATTACAACCATCCGACTTAATTATCCTTGCGGGACGCCCTGGTATGGGTAAAACTTCACTTGCTACCAATATTGCCTTTAATATTGCCAATGCTTATAATCATAATGGTAATATCCAAGAAAATGAAGGCGGCGTTGTAGGGTTCTTCTCACTTGAAATGTCCTCAGAGCAGCTTGCAACACGTATTATTTCTGAACAAACGGAAGTCTCTTCTTCTGATATTCGACGTGGTCATATTTCAGATGAACAATTTTCAAAAATTATTCGTACGGTAAATCAGCTCCAAAAGGCACCCCTTTATATTGATCAAACTGGAGGAATATCAGTTTCACAACTGGCTGCCCGTGCTCGGCGTCTCAAGAAAAAACATGGTTTGGATGTCTTAATTATTGATTATATCCAACTCATGACAAGTGATTTAAAATACACATCTGAATATCGTATTCAAGAAATCACTGCAGAATTAAAAGCTTTAGCGAAAGAATTAAATATCCCTATTATTGCTCTTTCACAACTTTCACATCAAGTTGAAAACAGAACAGATAAACGCCCAAAACTTTCAGATTTAGGTGGATTTGGTTCTATTGAGCAAGATGCCAACATCGTTTTATTTGTCTATCGTGAAGAATATTACCTCAAAAATGAAGAGCCAAAGTTCGGTAGCCTTGAACATATGAAATGGATAGAGACAATGGACAAAGTTTTTGGAAAAGCTGATGTTATTGTTGCAAAACAACGTCATGGACCGACAGGAATCGTGCCCCTTGCCTTTCAGTCTTCTTTCACACGATTTAGTGACCTAGAAGATAATGATTATCTTCCAGAGCAAATTGGTTAAATCGACATGGCGCGTAATCGTATTCAATTTATCTGTCAAAATTGCGGAACCATCCATTCTCGTTGGGCAGGAAAATGTAGCGCTTGTGGGGAATGGAATTCTCTTATCGAAGAAACTATAAATAGCGGTATAGGAAGTGGTCCTAAGCAAAATGCCCGTAAAGGACGCATTGTCACACTCACATCTCTTTCTGGAAATATCGAAGATGCTCCACGTATTCATTCTGGTATTGCTGAACTTGATCGTGTTACCGGTGGGGGCTTTGTCCGTGGATCAGCACTCCTTGTTGGAGGTGATCCGGGTATTGGTAAATCAACATTGCTGACACAAACAGCCGCTGCTTTATCACGTAAAGGATATAATGTCATCTATGTTTCAGGTGAAGAGGCTATTGCGCAAATTTGTCTGCGCGCACAAAGGCTTGAAGCAAACAATACAGAAGTGAAACTTGCTGCTGAAACCAATGTTGAAGATATTCTGGCAACCTTAAGCGAACATAAAAACCTTGATATGGTGATTATCGATTCGATTCAAACCCTATGGTCAGATACAGCAGATTCAGCACCTGGCACTGTCACACAAGTACGTATCGGTGCTCAGGCAATGATCCGCTTTGCCAAGAAAACAGGAGCCGCTGTTGTTCTTGTTGGGCATGTTACAAAAGATGGACAAATTGCTGGTCCTCGAGTCGTTGAACATATGGTTGATGGCGTTCTCTATTTTGAGGGTGAAGGAGGACATCATTATCGCATTCTTAGAACTGTAAAAAATCGCTTCGGACCAACAGATGAAATTGGTGTCTTTGAAATGTCTGATAAAGGATTACGCGAAGTGATAAATCCATCTGAATTATTTTTAGGGGAACGTAATGAAAAAGCACCAGGCGCTGCTGTTTTTGCAGGAATGGAAGGGACTCGCCCGATACTCGTAGAAATTCAAGCGCTTGTTGCTCCTTCTTCCCTTGGGACACCAAGACGTGCGGTTGTCGGATGGGATGGAAATCGCCTTTCTATGATTCTTGCCGTTTTAGAAGCCCATTGTGGCATTCGTTTTGGACAGCATGATGTCTATCTGAACGTAGCAGGTGGATATCGCATATCAGAACCCGCTGCTGATTTAGCTGTAGCCGCTGCTTTGGTATCTTCTCTTGCCAATATCGCATTGCCAACGGATTATGTATATTTTGGTGAAGTCAGTCTTTCAGGAGCTACCCGCGCTGTTGCACATTCAGCACAGCGCATCAATGAAGCAAAAAAACTCGGCTTTCAAGGAGCCTTTCACCCCACAACAACAACCGAAATGATGAAGTCGCTCAACTTTCAACAAAAAACTTTCTCCGACCTTCCCGAACTCGTTGCTACTCTTACCGTAAGTAAAAAATGATCTGCACCACAGATATGATAATATAGAAAAAACTCTATAAAATACAAAAGATCCTTGCTATAAGAACAAAAAATGGCATAACAAAAAATATATTTGCACACAGACTTAAAAGAACATAACTTTATGTATAAGGAACAAACAAATGATCATAACAATCCTTGATGGAATTGTCGTAGTAATCATCCTGTTGTCCGCTTTTCTTGCTATGCTTCGAGGATTTTCACGTGAAGTGTTATCGTTGATTTCTTGGGCAGTTGCAGCTGTTACGACACTGTTTTTATTCAAACCTGTCTTACCTTTCTTTGAACAATATCTCTCTAATAAAATGATTGCATTGATCACAACATTGGTCACAATTTTTATTATTGTTCTCATTATTACTTCAATTATTACAATGAAGATCTCTGATTTTATTATTGATAGTCGAATTGGTATACTTGACCGTACTATTGGTTTTATTTTTGGAGCACTTCGTGGTTTACTTATCATGGTCATCGGTATGTTGCTGATTAATGCACTGATTAAACCCGAGCTTCAAGCGAATTGGTTAAAAAATGCAAAAACAAGGCCTATTTTAGATTCATTGGGACAAAAAGTTTGGGAAATACTCCCAAAAGATATTGGATCTGTTCTCGAAAAGACGGAAAATTTGTTTAAAGACAGCAATAAACATACGTATGAGCAACACTCTCATGAAAAGATAATTTTCAAAAAATAGAAAATAGTTTTTCATGAGGAAAGAGAACTAAATGATGTAAAATATGATATTAATGATTCCTCCATATCACAACTGAAAGAATATGATGATAAAAAGCGATGTTTTCTGTCAAGAATTTTCATTAGATGATGATACCCTTCATGAAGAATGTGGAGTTTTTGGTATTCTTGGGCATGAAGATGCTGCAACATTAACAGCTCTTGGACTCCACGCACTTCAGCATCGTGGGCAAGAAGCAGCTGGGATTGTTTCTTACCATAATAAAATATTTCATCAAGAAAAGCATTTAGGTCTTGTTGGAGATCACTATACAAACCCTGCAACACTTGCACGCTTACCAGGAAATCGTGCTATTGGACATACCCGTTATTCAACAACTGGAGAAGTGGCATTACGCAATGTTCAACCCCTTTTTGCTGAATTGAAAGTTGGAGGTATTGCTATTGCGCATAATGGTAATCTTACCAATGGTCTCACATTACGCCGTGAACTCATCGCTTCTGGTGCTATCTGTCAATCAACGTCGGATTCAGAAGTTTTTCTCCATCTTATTGCCCGCTCACGTTATGAGTCGTCCTCTGATCGTTTTGTTGATGCGATTCGGCAAGTAGAAGGTGGGTATGCTATGTTAGCGCTCACACGTACAAAACTTATTGCGGCACGCGATCCAACAGGAATTAGACCTCTCGTGATGGGGGAACTTGATGGTAAGCCTATCTTTTGTTCTGAAACTTGTGCTCTTGATATTATTGGAGCAAAATATGTCCGTGATGTTAAAAATGGAGAAATCATCATATGTGAAATACAAAAAAATGGGGAAATTACGAAAAAAATTATAAAACCAGAAAATACAAAACCAGAAAAACTTTGCTTGTTTGAATATGTTTATTTTGCCCGCCCAGACTCAATCGTTGGAGGGCGTAGTGTTTATACAACACGCAAAAATATGGGAATCCGTTTAGCACAGGAAGCCCCTTGTGAGGGTGATGTTGTGGTTCCTGTTCCTGATGGAGGAACGCCTGCTGCAATTGGCTATGCACAAAAAATTGGAATTCCCTTCGAGCTTGGTATTATTCGTAATCACTATGTTGGCCGCACTTTTATCGAACCAACACAACAAATTCGTGCTTTTGGCGTCAAGTTAAAACATTCGGCAAACCGTCCTGTGATTGAAGGAAAACGTGTTATTCTGGTTGATGACTCTATTGTACGTGGAACAACATCCCTTAAAATTGTACGAATGCTTCGCGATGCAGGAGCAAAAGAAGTTCATATGCGCATTTCTAGCCCTATGATTTTTTATCCTGACTTTTATGGTATTGATACACCTAAAGCTGAAAACCTTTTAGCAAATCAATATCCAGATTTAAAATCTATGTGTGATTTTATTGGAGCGGATTCATTAGAATTTCTTTCAACGGATGGATTATATCTTGCTGTAGCAGGGGAAAAACGGAATAACGCCGACCCACAATTTACTGACCATTATTTTACTGGATATTATCCTACGCATCTGGTTGATCAAGAAAATCTCTCCAAAATTCATCAATCATTTGTTCTTAAAACAAGAGATTAATGATGACAAAACGTGACTTTAGTCTCCATGGACGTGTTGCACTTGTTACTGGCGCATCAAGAGGGATTGGCTATTATTTAGCACTCGAGCTTGCTGCACGCGGCGCTCATATTATTGCTCTTGCACGAACAGTCAGTGGACTTACTGAATTAGATAATCAAATCCGAGAAAAAGGGGCTCATGCAACCCTCGTTCCCCTTGACTTGCATCATATGGAAAACATCGATACCCTTGCTATCTCAATTGCCAAACGCTGGAAAAAACTTGATATTATCGTTGCAAACGCAGGAATTCTTGGAACACTCTCACCAATAGCGCATATAGAAAACACGGTATTTGAAGATGTTTTTCAAATAAATCTTTTCAGCCAATGGCGCTTAATGAAAGCCGTTGAGCCTTTATTACGTGAATCTGATGCTGGACGAGCCATCCTGTTATCCTCAAGCGTTGCGCATGCTGCGCGCCCTTTCTGGGGAGCTTATGCAGCCTCTAAAGCGGCTTTAGAGGTGATTGCCCGCTGTTGGGCAGAAGAACTCAAACAAACCCCTATTAAGATTAATTGTGTCAACCCTGGTGCGACACGCACTGCCATGCGCGCTGAAGCTATGCCCGGTGAAGATCCACAAACTCTCCCTTCACCACAAGAGGTTGCAAAAAAGATAGTCCATTTGTTATCACCTGATTTAAATGAAACTGGAAAACTCTTTAATGTCCATAAAAATCGGTTTGTAGATTATCACGTACCTGATTGATCATCATATGAGAAGTAAATTGTTCGACTCTCTCTTTTTTCTGTGCTTCTCGATAGAAGAATGAAGCACTTTATAATTCTTGGATAGCTTTAGCATCAGCCTTTTTCTCTTCTAAAGTAGCACGTTTATTATAAGCGATAAAACTACAGGGGAGAAAAATCATATAACTAACAGCTGTAATCAATAAAGTTTCCCATGTGTAAGTCGCAAGAAAACCGACATAAATAACAATGACCAACATGCACGGTATAACGATATCGCGCCTTAAATTTTGATCAATTGTTTTTGCATTCCATACCGGTAAACGACTAATCAAAAGAAAAGCAATAATTACAGTATAAAGACTAAAAAATAATGCCCACCCCCAATTGGGGACCAAACCAAGAGTGCCTAAATAGGTAGGCAATAAAAGTAATAATGCTCCTGCTGGTGCTGGAACACCAACAAAATAACTTCTCTGCCACTTAGGTATATTGGGGTTATCTAACATCACATTAAAACGTGCTAATCGCAAACAACAAGCAACACAATAAACAAGGGCAGCAACCCACCCAATATGATTCGCTTGATTCAAGATAAAAGAATAAACAATGAGTGCAGGAGTAACACCAAAATTTATAACATCAGCAAGAGAATCCATCTGTGCCCCAAAAGATGAACTACCATCTATTAAACGGGCAATGCGACCATCAGCACCATCTAAAACTGCGGCCAAAAGCACCATTAAAATAGCAGCTTCATAGCGATGTTCAAAAGCCAAACGAATGCTGCTCATCCCTGCACAAATTGCTAAAATAGTAATGATATTAGGAATAACATACCGCATTGATGTAGGTGAACGCCGCCGATTTGCAACATCATCATGCTGCCCCTCAGGATTGAATGAAGAAAATGGCGAAAAATTTTTCATTGTGAACCCTAGTCGTATCTGAAGTCCGTTGTGGCACTCTTATCATCAAAAGAACCCAAAACTGTTTCTCCAGCAATTGCTGTCTGTCCAACTGCAACACGCAATTTCATTTCAGTTGGTGTATAAATATCAAGGCGAGAACCAAAACGAATCAATCCAAATCGCTCACCAGTCATAACGGCATCGTTTTCTTTTGACCAGCAAACAATCCGGCGCGCAACCATTCCCGCTATTTGTACGACACCAATTTTACCATGTTTGCTATCAATTACCACCCCATTACGCTCATTAAACTGACTAGCTTTATCAAAGTCAGCATTGGTAAATCGACCTGGATGATAAACGATAGACTCTACTGTACCACTGATAGGAATACGATTAATATGGCATGAAAAAACATCCATAAAAATGGAAATACGAATCATTTCATCTTTTCCTAATCCTAATTCTTCAGGTGGAACACATGATTCCACAAATGAAATACGCCCATCTGCAGGCGACATAACCCAATTTGAATTCAAAGGGATCACACGATCTGGATCACGGAAAAAGTATACACACCACACCGTGAGAACGAGACCAAACCAAAACAACGGACTCCATATCCAACCAAGAATGAGCGAAATAACAAAAAACGCTACAATAAAAGGATAACCTTCTTTATGAACCGGTACAAAGCTATTATGAAAAGATTGCAGAATACTCATATAATTTCCTATTCATCGTAAACTTAAACAAGCAACAAAGCTTTTTGTTCCTCTTGTGTCTTTTTATGTATTTAATCAATCACTCCATATAAAGATATAGATTACATTTTGCTCTATTTATTTTTTACGATTAACAACACTCGTCTCATCTTCTTCACGCATTTTACGTAATTTTTCTTCCGCTTGCGATGCTTCAAGCTGCTTATTCCACATTGAAGCATAGAGACCTTTCTTGCGTAAAAGCTCTGTATGCGTCCCATTTTCAATAATACGACCACTTTTAAGAACTAAAATTTCATCCGCATTGATAACAGTAGAAAGACGGTGCGCAATAATCAATGTTGTACGTCCACGGCTTACAATATCCAATGCTTGTTGAATTTCCTGTTCCGTCGCCGTATCAAGAGCCGCCGTTGCTTCATCTAGAATAAGAAGTGGAGGAGCTTTTAAAAGTGTCCGTGCAATAGCCACGCGTTGTTTTTCACCACCTGATAATTTGAGACCTCGCTCTCCTACCATAGACTGAAAACCTTCCGGTAAAATTTCAATAAATTTTGATATTTGTGCCATTTCAGCAGCTTTGCGCATCTCTTCATCTGTAGCACTTGGACGCCCATAGCAAATATTATAGGCAATTGTATCATTAAATAACACCGTATCTTGTGGGACCATGCCAATCGCTTCACGCAAACTCTTTTGTGTTACGTCACGAATATCCTGCCCATCAATTGTGATAGAGCCTGCATCAACATCATAAAACCGAAAAAGCAACCGAGAAATAGTAGATTTACCGGCACCCGATGGACCGACAATAGCGACTGTTTTTCCTCCAGGAACTTCAAAATCAATATCTCTGAGAATCTGACGTCTCGAATCATAGGAAAACTTTACCTGATGAAAACAAATGGTCCCATCGCTTATCTCTAACGGTTTAGCATCCGATTTATCAACGATCTCTTTCTGAACATCTAAAAGATCAAACATTGCTTCAATATCCGTTAAACCTTGTCGAATATCACGATACATTGAACCAATAAAATTTAGTGGAATGGAAAGTTGCATTAAAAGCGCATTAATAAAAACAAAATCTCCTAAAGTTTGTGTCTTATAAAAAACTTCATAAGCTGACATCAGCATCATGATCGTCATTCCAATACCAAAGATAAGAGTCTGACCAAAATTAAGCCAGCTTAACGATGTCCAAATCTTTGTTGCGGCTTTTTCATAACCTACCATAGAAGCATCAAATCGATCGGCTTCTAGAGTTTCATTACCAAAATATTTGACCGTTTCAAAATTCAAAAGAGAATCAACAGCGCGAGTATTCGCCTCAGTATCCGCTGTATTCATTTTTTGCCGAATGCGAATACGCCAATCACTCGCCTTAATGGTAAACAAGATATATAATCCAACTGTTGCAACAACAATGAGAAGATAATGCCACCCATAACTTATGTAAAATACCAGTGCCGTTAATATAAATTCTAAAACTGTCGGTACTGTACTAAGAATTGAAAATCTTACGATCGCTTCAATTCCTTTTGTCCCACGCTCAATCACACGAGAAAGCCCACCTGTTCGGCGTTCCAAATGAAATCGCAAAGATAACTCATGCATATGTACAAAGGTTTTATAAGCTAATTGACGAACAGCATATTGACCAACAGTGGCAAACAGGGAATCGCGTAATTGATTTAATCCAGCCTGCATAATACGCGCGACATTGTATGCCAAAACGAGCATGATGGGAATAATCCAACTGGATGGGAACCATTTAGGTGGCTGAAAGCTTGAATCAAGCACATTCGTAGAATATTTAAAGAAATACGGTACAGATATGAGAACGAGCTTAGCCAAAACAAGATAAAATATTGCCCACAACACACGCATTTTTAGATCACGCCGACCTACTGGCCACATATAGGGCCATAAATTGTAAAGTGTGTGCAGAGTTCTCCCTGTATCTGATGATACAGTTTTTGTCATTTCATTGCGTTTCATAAAGTCCTTACTTCTCTATCATCCGCACAAACAGGCAAAATACCCTCTGTGGTTGTTTATAGATTCATCTCTTCATTACGGGGCTTCCAATAAGCTATACCTACCCGTTTTTTGAAGTTAGACTGTTTTTGAAAAAGGAACAAGAAATAATCCACTATACAATTTATTATTTTGATCTATATTTTCATACCATTCTGCTGCGAATAAACTTTCAACTTTTACATGTTTTTTTTTCAATTCTGCCTGAAGCCACTTTTTTGTTTTACCAATCTCTTTAAGTCCCTCATCAATAACTTCACCATTTTCTATTAAAATCGTCGATTTCTTTCCCTCTTCCTTTTTAATGACAGTGAAATCACCATTGGTTTCCAAACGAACAAAAGCAGCTTCATGTAAGTGACACCCTTTAAGACGTAACATCGTAATGAGATCATTAATATTGATCCCTAAGCTCTTAATCTTATCCATTTGGAAAACTCCATCTAAAACTAATGTAACATTCCGCCCTGCAATAAGACGACGAAAAAAAACTGAATAGCGTGCAATAAAATTAAAAGATGTAATCAAGGTTTGCCAGATGAGTAAAACAAGCAATAATTGAATGCTACTAATATTCTGATTATAAATAACTCCTCCAATAATACCTCCCATGACAAAATTACTGACCAAATCAACTGGTGTCATCTGACTAAGACTCCCCCGCCCCGTCGTTCTTAAAATAAATAAGAAGGCAACAAGGCCTACAGCCAGTTTAAGCGCGATATATCCATAATGATATAAAAATTCCATCATATTCTCCTTTTTTATGAAGCTGCTGGAATAGAGAAATTAAAATCGTTTTATTTCCCACACAGTTATGCGCTCACCACTCTGCGGATCCTTACTGTCTTTTAAAAGAACCCCCTCGGCTGCAAGCTCATCACGAATTGTATCCGCAGCTTCCCACTCTTTATTATGGATAAGTCTTAGTCTTTCGGCAATGCGCTGATCAATAAATTTTGTATCAAGGAAAGTTTTTCTCATAAATAACGGGCAATCTATTTCTTTAATCCATTCTTGTCTTAACAGTCCTAATAAATTCATCCCATTCAGAAGAGCCAAAGCATTTCCTTCTTTATAAAATTTTCGCAAAAGAGTCAGTGCTTTTGGAGTATTAAGATCATCACTAAGTGCATCTATCAAAGTATCATCAATTGCTTCATTGTTTTTCATCTCACTCTTTTTGCTGCGAAGCCATTCATACCAACGATACAGTTCGCTGCTCGATTGTATTAAACGCTGTGCTGTCCAATTTAATGGTTCACGATAATGCGTTTGCAACATCGAAAAACGCGCAGACAAACCAGCCCAATTTTGCTTCATTTCATCGGTTAAAATACCATTAAACTCCCCCAAATTATTCTCTAAAATAGAACGAATAGTTCTGAAATTGCCAAAGCTTTTCGACATCTTTTTGCCTTCAACTTGTAAAAAACCATTATGCATCCAAAAATTAGCCATTCTCTCCGTCCCAAAAGCTGAACAACTTTGTGCAATCTCATTTTCATGATGAGGAAAAATTAAATCAATTCCACCACCATGGATATCAAAAACATTGGCAGACGGATCATCACAGGTTAAACCACCGCCATAGGGCGCTAATAACTTTGCCATTGACATTGCAGAACATTCAATATGCCAACCTGGACGACCTAAAACAGGAATTCCGCCCGGTGATTCCCAACCTGGTTCTCCTTCTACAGAAGGCTTCCACAAAACAAAATCCATCTCTTCCCTTTTATAAGCAGCAACATCGATACGCGCCCCCGCCCTCATTTCATCTAAAGAACGATTTGCAAATGCCCCATAATGGGGAGGATTTTTTATGCTACTTACAGAAAATAATATATGATTTTCCGCTTCATAAGCGTGCCCCTTTTCAAGCAAACTTTCAATTAAAGAGCGCATCTCCTCTAAATGCTCAGTGGCGCGTGGCTGACTGGTTGGCAACAGACAACCAAGTGCTATGGTATCTTGTTGAAACTGAGAATATGTACGTTCTGTTAAGTGACGAATAGCCTCATTCAATGATACGTTTGGATATTCGCTAGCTGCTCGTGCATTAATTTTATCATCGACATCTGTAATATTACGCGCATATAGAACATGCTCATTGCCATAAACATGACGCAATAAGCGAAATAAAATATCAAAAACAATAACAGGACGTGCATTTCCTATATGCGCATAATCATAAATTGTTGGTCCACAAACATAAAGACGTACTCTTGTCGCATCTATTGGTGTAAATTTTTCTTTTTTACGTGTTAGCGTATTATAAAATCGCAACTCTTTCATTTATTGACTCCATGGACGATATTATGCACCGATCCTTTTACATGTATCTTATCTCAAATCATTGTATTACGCGGTTTAAGCTAAAAACTTGTATCTTATAATAAATTCTTCTTACCATTTTCCCATTGTATTTACGGCTGTATTCATCGTTTATCATAAAAACAATCTATTTTATTTGATTGGACAAAAGCGTTCTATCATTAGAGATGCTTTCCCTCCTTAAAGAAAATGAGCTTAGAAAAAAATCTATAGGCAATACAATATAAATCTATGTGAAAAATAGATAGCTTGCAGGCAGAAAATCTTAAATTTTTAACCACACAAAGCTTCGTCAGTATTTTCAATATTCCACAATGGGTTCCTTACTTCCTCTTACGCCCTATATTTTATAATCAATAATTGAGAATAATGTAGCAATTAACTTTATTTTTTACACCGTTCTCATGACAAAAATATTTTATCCTTACAGAGTTTTATTCAAAGAAAGCAATAAAAATAATGCATAATAGATTGATAAACATCATTATTTTAATATTTCTTGTCATTTCAATGCCAGCCTTTGCACAACAATCTCCACCTTATGAAAAAAAATTACTCCGACTAGCAGAAATTTTGGGATCATTGCATTCTCTCCAAAATCTTTGCGAGCCTCCAACAAACCAATGGTATGACTATATGAATGCACTGATTGAAGCAGAACACCCCATTCCACAAAGACGTGCTTATTTTTATGAAGCGTTTAATGAAGCATATCGTGCTTTCTCAGAAAATTATCATCATTGTACACAAGCTGCCATTGAAGCCAATCAAAAATACATTGAGGAAGGAAGAATTTTATCTGAAAACCTCCTCATGCATTATAAATAATTAATCTATACAAAAAGTAGCTTTCTCAATTTTAGCGATATCAATGATACTCCTTTCACAAATGCGGGGAGCAATAAACCAGCTCTGAAAATAGAGAGACGTTTAAAGAATAATGTCTCGATACGCTTTTATTCGTATGAGCGCCTTTTTCCCTATACAAAATCGTTCTTTGGCTTCCTCCCCACACCTCAAAGGATGAAGATTGTTAACTAAATTTGCTCTGTAAATAATCTAGGTTCTTGTTGAACAAGATTCCTCTTGGCTTCTAACTCATGTAATTTGCTTCATAGTTTCTAAAAACAAGCCTAAGAATATTCACCACGCATAAAAAAACACTTATGTACCAAAGAGGCTGACATACCCTATATCACCACTCTAAAAGATGGTATTTTACGGCATGCTTATGATTTTAATTTGTTTACACCAAAGTTTCCATAAATTTAACAGGCTCTCCTTGTGAAGGTGTGACAATTTCACCTTCCCACATAACACGCATACCACGGATAATAGTCCCAACAGGCCAACCTTTAACTTTTTGACCATCATAAGGTGTCCAACCGGTACGCGAACCAATTAAGCTATTCGTAATAATTTCTTCTCGCTTAAGATCAACAATGGTTAAATCAGCATCAAACCCAACAGCAATGCGCCCTTTACAACTTATACCAAAAATACGACTAGGGCCATGTGAAGTGAGATCAACAAAACGTTCAAGAGATATTTTTCCTGCATTCACATGTGTCAACATAATTGCTGCTGTTGTTTGCACGCCTGTCATACCTGAAGGTGAAGAGGGATAAGGTTGAAGTTTTTCTTCAAGAGTATGAGGCGCATGATCTGAACCTAAGACATCAATAATTCCTTGTTGAACACCGTACCAAAGAGCGTCACGGTGGCGCGGCTCACGAATAGGCGGATTCATCTGAATTAATGTACCAAACTTCTTATAATCATCAGCCGTGAGCGTCAAATGATGTTGTGTCACTTCAATTGTTGCAACATCCTTATGTTTTTTTAGAAAATCAATTTCTTCTTCTGTCGAAAGATGTAACACATGAATCCGAGCCTTCGTCTCATGAGCAATTTTTACCAAACGCTGCGTACATTTTAATGCCGCAACTTCATCACGCCAAATCGGATGTGACGATGCATCCCCTTCAATACGCAATATTTTACGCTCTTTGAGCCTCGCCTCATCTTCAGAATGAAAAGCCGCACGACGGCGTGTATTCTTCAAAATAAGGCGTACACTTTCATCATCATCAACCAAAAGATCACCGGTAGATGACCCCATAAAGACTTTAATTCCAGCCGCACCAGGAAGTCTTTCTAATTCAGATAATTCATGAGCATTTTCACGCGTTCCTCCAACCCAAAATGCAAAATCACAATGCATTCGATGAAATGCGCGTTGAACCTTATCGCTTAATGTTTCTTCTGATGTTGTCAATGGATTGGTATTAGGCATTTCGAAAACTGCCGTAACACCCCCTAACACAGCAGAATACGAGCCACTTTCCAAATCTTCCTTATATTCATTCCCTGGCTCACGAAAATGCACTTGGCTATCAATAATTCCTGGTAAAATATGAAGCCCTGTACAATCAATGACCTCACTAGCCGATGCACATGTAAGGTTGCCTATTTCAGTAATACGACCATTTGTAATACCAATATCACGCTTGCTTCTTCCATCATGATTCACAAGTGTTGCACCTTTAAAAATTGTATCAAATGTTTTAAACATAGCCACGCTCCTTACATATTGCTCACTTATCGATTATGTAACTTTGAGCAGAAAGGCAAGAACCATGATTGAAAAACAAAATGCCATTTGCTTAAAAAACCGCGGGCTTATTCAAATTATAGGGGAAGAAGCAACAGATTTTCTACAATCCTTGATCACGACAGATGTAAAAAAAATCAGTCCACAGGAACTTTTCCCTGGAGCCCTTTTATCCCCACAAGGAAAGGTTCTTGCTGATTTTCTTATCGGAAAAAAAGAAAATGGTTACCTGATTGATATCAGAATGCCTTTAGCTGATACGCTTCACCAACGTCTGTTGCTCTATAAGCTGCGTAAAAAAGTAGAAATTACACAACCATTACAAGAGCTTGTTACGGTTTCTTTGAATAATGAATCAGATACTTTAAATTTTGATTCAAGTTTTGTTGATAAACGCTTCCCACAACAAGAAAAAATAATACGAATCTATGGAAAAAAAACTTTTTTGACTTCAGAATATCATGATACATGGAATCAATTGCGTATCCGTTATGCAATTGCGGAAAGTGGTCAAGACTATGAAGTTGGCAAAGTCTTTCCTCATGATATTAATTACGATCAAATCAATGGACTTGCATTCAATAAAGGATGTTATATTGGACAAGAAATTGTTTCACGAATGCACCACCGCCGTGCAGCACGTCGCCGTATTTTTATTGTAAAAGGCCAGTGTAAATTAACCCCTCAATCTAGCATTGAAGCAGGAACAAAAGTGCTTGGCTACTTGGGAACATGTGTAGAAAATGAGGCTCTTGCTTTAATGCGTATTGACCACGTCAAAGATGCTATGGATCATAACATCCCCTTTACTGTAAAAAACATTCCTGTCACTATAAGCATTGCTGAAAATATGAATTTTACCTTTCCTGAAAATACTATAGAAAACACTCATGGCTAAAGCTGAATTATTAAAAAATGGAGAAGCCCGGGCTTGGCAAAGAATGCTCTCTGGAAGGCGACTTGATCTTCTCAACCCTTCTCCTTTTGATGTTGAAATTGAAGATATTGCCCATGGACTTTCTCGCGTAGCACGTTGGAATGGTCAAACACGAGGAGAGCATGCCTATTCTGTTGCACAACATTCACTTTTGGTTGAACAAATATTTCAAAAACTTTTTCCACAATCGGGAAGCAACGAATGTCTTTATACCCTTCTTCATGATGCTCCAGAATATGTCATCGGCGATATGATTTCCCCTTTTAAAGCTGTCATAGGAAAACAATATGAACGCGTTGAAAAGCGCATCCAAGATGCTATCCACATGCGCTTTTCTCTTCCCGTTGATCTTTCTCAAAAACTTTTAAAAAAAATTAAACAAGCCGACCGTATTGCTGCCTATTATGAAGCGATTACGCTTGCTGGATTTAATACAGAAGAAGCCCTTCGCTATTTTGGCTCTCCCAATAATATTCTACCCGATGATCTTAATTTATCCCCCTATTCTACACAACACATTGAAAACGCATTTTTAACGCGCTTTAATGACTTAGATGCCCAAAGATTATAGACTCTTCGCATTGTTGATTCCTTGTCATTACAGAATCATCACACTGACTTATAATAATAATTCATTGTTTTTTCATTTTGAATGAGAGCTCCTAATATCGTAAGCTTCACTCATTTCAAATCTGTTTATATTGAATCAATCAAAATCATTCTCTTGCACACCACAAGCGGGGCTGGCGTGTGGGTAAAATTTTTTTAAAGAAAGAGTTAAAATGCTTCTTATGGACCATCTCAAGTGCTAAGCGCTGTCGCAGCATTGAAAATTGGCAAAGTGTGTGATGATGCCGACTTGCTCTCTTATGAAGCGTAAAGACGGGAGTACTCTATAAATTTTATACACTTCATAAGGGACTTACCACTATACTATTCACGAACGCCATCGCGAAATAGGATTGGGTGCCTTAAGAAAGCTCTCTTTAAAAAAGCACGTGAATTAGCGACCCAATGGCGTTCTGTTTTGCATGAGAGGCGTGACTTCATTAAAGAAATGGAAAAAATCACAGTTCAAATTGCATACAAAATATATTAAAAATACACATTCATTATCAAAATAACAAATGTTCTCTTGTCAAACCTTTCATCTTAAACTGAAGTTTATTTTAGTTTATAAACTTCATTATCCGCTGGGAAAGCACGAGATGTGACATCCTCTGCATAATTCTTTATTGCAGTTTCCATGGCTTGTTCAAGGTCTCCATAACGGCGTACAAATTTTGGCACATGAGAACCATAGCCCAACATATCTTCCATAACCAATACTTGTCCATCACATTGATTAGACGCCCCTATACCGATCGTAGGGATAGAAAGCTTATTTGTCAGTTTCACCGCTAAAGGTTCGACAATCCCTTCTAAAACAACAGCAAAAGCACCTGCCTCTTCAATCGCTGCTCCATCTGCTTCAATTCTTTGCCAATCATTCTCCTTGCGTCCTTGTGTTTTGAAGCCACCAAAACGATTCACCGCCTGGGGTGTAAGACCAATGTGCCCCATCACTGGAATGCCACGTTTACACAAAAAATCTATTGTTTCTGCTATATAAACACCCCCTTCAAGCTTAACTGCACCACACCCCGTTTGAGCAAGAATACGCGATGCATTAAAAAAAGCTTGTTCTGGACTTTCTTCATAAGAACCAAAAGGCATATCAATAACCACAAGAGCTTTTTGAGATCCACGCACCACGGCTTTCCCGTGTAAAATCATCATATCTAAATTAACAGGAAGCGTTGTCTCAAACCCATACACAACCATCCCAACGCTATCACCAACCAAAAGGATATCGCAATATGGATCAGCAATCCGCGCAGTATAAGCTTGATAAGCTGTTAAAGAAACAATTGGCTGTTGTCCCTTTCTTGCATGTATTTCGGAAGATGTTATACGCTTTACGGTTTTATGTACACTCATTTTCCACCCTTCTCTTGCAATATATATTGATCAATCAGCCTTACCTCACCAAAGCGGACAGTAAGAAGTAAAACTGCTGGTTTATTCAATGTTCCTCTAATCACGCATAAAGTTTCCATATCCCGTAAATCTATCGCTTCAATGATTGCACGCGTTTCTTGTTGTAAAATATCATGAACAGTTTTGCATAATTTATCAACCGACCGTTCACCTTCATGGTAAAGCTTTTCAGCAGCTTTTCCACTTTCAGGAAGAATTTTGGCAGCTTTACGATCTTCTAATGTTAAAAGCTGATTGCGTGAAGAACAAGCTACACCATCTGACTCCCGTAGAATAGGAACTCCAACGATTTCAATAGGAAAAGCCAAATCTTCAACCATACGCCGAATAATTAAAATTTGTTGAAAATCTTTTTCCCCAAAAAAAGCCTTATCTGGTTGGACAATGTTAAAAAGTTTAGCAACAACGCTTGTTACACCACAAAAGTGCCCTGGACGTAATTTTCCCATCAAAATACGTGATAATTTTTTCACTTGTACAATTGTGTCATTTCCTGGTGCCCACATTTCATCTACAGAAGGAGCAAAAACACATTCAACACCTGCTTCTTTTAACAAAGCACAATCGCCCTTCAAATCTCTTGGATATTGAGAAAAATCTTCATGAGGTCCAAATTGCTTTGGATTGACAAAAATAGAAACTACTACGCGATCACACATTGCTCTTGCATACTGTACTAATGCAAGATGACCATCATGCAATGCCCCCATTGTTGGAACAAAACCAATCGAAAAACCTAAACGTCGTTCCTCTGAAGTATATTGGCGAACTTCAGCAATTGTCTTTAAAATTCTCATTTTCCCATTCAATTATCATCAGATCAACAAATTAATGCCTGTACACCAAATTGCCGCTCAAACAATTGTATCAAATTCATGCGCACTGACGGCTGCTTTATATCTCGTGGCTCCCAGACATGACGCATAAGAAAAAAACCCGTCAGTATAAAACCATTTATTATATCACTAAAATCAGCAGGACGAGTCACTCTTTGTACAAGAAACTGTGGTAGAATAAGAAGCTTTTTTTTCCAAGGTTCTCCTGCTTCTTCACAGACAGCCCGACCAGATTTTGGTGATACGTAATGAAGCCTTTCCTGACGACCTGTTGCAGCACAACAAGATAAATCAAGACCAAAACCAAGTTCTTCAAGAAGCCGCATTTCAAAACGTACAAGCAATTCTGCATTTACAAATGGTTCATCAAAATTCTGCATAAAAAGGTGTAAAATATCATATAAAATGGGGTGCGGATCACGTTCGGGAAGAAGCCGCAAATGAAAAGCTATCAATTGCAAAGCATAAAGTGCTTCTGGTAGACAGATTAATCGTGCCGCATGTAAATCAAGAGCTTCAAGCCGAAAAAGTCCCAAATGTTCGTCTAAACGAGCCCACCATTCAGCCTCCACAAAATTTCCAGGTTGAAGAAGAGCTGCCATGCGACGCGAGCGCCCCCCTTTTACCACTCCCATATAACGACCATGTTCACGTGTCATAATCTCAAGAATAACACTTGTTTCACCATATTGGCGCGTACCAAGTATAACGGCTTGTTCTTTCCACTTCATTTTACTTTAATTATTTTTAAAAATCTTATTTTAAAAAATCCAATCCCATTTCACGATAACGTTCTGGATCGGTATCCCAATTATCGCGCACTTTCACAAAGAGAAAAAGATGAACCTTTTGATCCATAATTTCCATGAGTTCTTTACGTGCTGCTTGACCAATCGCTTTAATTGTATCGCCTTTTGCTCCTAAGACAATTTTTTTCTGACTCTCACGCTCGACATAAATAACTTGATTAATTTTAACGGAACCATCTGAACGCTCTTCCCAGTTTTCTGTTTCAACCGTTGAGGAATAAGGAAGTTCATCATGAAGACGAAGAAAAAGTTTTTCACGCGTAATTTCAGCAGCAAGATGACGCATAGGCATATCAGAAATTTGATCTTCCGGATAATACCATGGTCCTTCCTGCATCATGTTACTCAACGCATGAAGTAAATCCTTGCAACCAGAACCGTTTAGAGCAGAAATCATAAATGTTTGCGCAAACTTTACACGTTCATTTATTTTAGTGGTTAACGCTAGAAGAGATGATTTAACAACTGTATCAACCTTATTAAGAACAAGAACTTTTTCTTGTTTCATATTGTTTACAATATCTAACATCATATCAACTTCATCCGAAAGACCACTTTGAGCGTCAATTAAAACAAGCAGAACATCAGCGCTCTTAGCCCCTCCCCAAGCAGCAGAGACCATGGCTCGTTCTAAGCGCTTATGGGGACGAAAAACACCCGGTGTATCGACCAACACAATTTGCACATCATCATGAATGACAATACCGCGGATTAAAGTTCGTGTTGTTTGTACCTTATGTGTTACAATTGAAACCTTTGTTCCAACCAATTGATTAACCAATGTCGATTTACCGGCATTAGGCATCCCAATAAGCACAACAAACCCAGAACGCGTTTTCATAACGTCACTCATGATTATTTTTTCCCACTGTTTTCCATACACCCTCTCGTCGCAAAATTTTTTCAGCTGCCATTCTTTCAGCATATCTTTTGGAGCTTCCCTGCCCAATCTCTGAAGCAAACCCAGAAATACTGACCTCTACCATAAAAACAGGATCGTGATCTGGACCTGAACGTTTTATAACCTGATAATGTGGTTGTGCATTGCCTTGGATATGCGCCCATTCCTGTAATTCTGTCTTGGCATCACGTCGACCAGCATCCATTTTCTTTGCCCTACTTTGCCAATATTTTTGAATAAAAGGGCGAACACTTTCCAATCCTCCATCGAGATATATTACGGCAATCAAAGCTTCCACGACATCTGCATGCATATTGATAAGTCGACGCCCCTCAAAATTTTTCATCTCAAAACCAACACGGATCATATCAGGAAGTCTCATTTCACGCGCAATATCAGCACATGTCTGTGCATTGACCAGATGATTTAAACGGACTGATAATTCACCTTCACTTGCCTGAGGAAAAAGTTGATACAGCATCTCTGCAATCAAAAGCCCTAAAACCCGATCCCCTAGAAACTCTAGTCGTTCATAATTCCCCTGTTCCGAATCTTGTACACTCGAGTGTGTTAATGCCTTCTTTAACCTCTCTTCATCTTTAAAACAATGCCCCGTCAGCTTGAAAAGCTGATCAATCATGAGACGTTTCATCGTTGTTTCCTTGCTTGATAAGCGGCAAATCATGAACCGTATTTATGAAAGAAAACAAACGTTTCCAACGCACATCAAATGGCCAGCGCCAAATCTGCCAAGCACTTGAACCATTACTGATAGAAAAGAAAATCACGCTCGCGCGACCAATAAGATTTTCTTCTGGAACATAGCCTACATCTAAACGACTATCATCTGAATTGTCGCGGTTATCTCCCATCATAAAGTAATGTCCTTGAGGAACTTCAAAGACTTCTGTATCATCAACTTTCGGGATGAAAGCTAAATCAAGTGTATCATAACTGACACCGTTAGGCATTGTCTCGCGATAAACCTCAACAGGATAGTTCGCTTCCGTTATATCAGAATTATCAATCTCCCCCATAAAGTGACGTGAAACAGCCTCATCATTAATATAAAGGACACTTTGACGGACTTGTATACGATCACCTGGTAGCCCAACGACGCGTTTTATATAATCAATCTTCGGATTACTTGGTAAGCGAAAAACGACCACATCTCCACGTTGAGGTTGAGATGCCCAAATCCGTCCAGAAAAAAGAGGAGGAGAAAAGGGGATGGAAAAACGAGAATACCCATATGCATACTTAGAAACAAACAGATAATCTCCCACCAACAAAGTAGGACGCATTGAACCGGAAGGAATACTAAACGGCTGGAAAAAAAGTGTCCGAATAAACGCTGCTAAAAGCAAAGCCTGTATTAAAACAGAAATAAATTCAAGAAGCCCACCTTTTTTTTCTTTTTTATGCACTTTATCTTTTGGGATCATCACCAACTGCCTTCTCATCACAGATATAATTTTTTTCATCATAATATTCAAATAACAAAAGCACAATCTCTCACGCCATCTATCCACGTGGAAGTGCTTCGATAATAATAAATGCCTGTGCCCAAGGAAAATCATCTGTTATGCTAAGATGAATAACTGCATCATGATGAGGAGGTAATAACTTTTGAAGTTGCATTTGCGCACGATTTGTTAATTGCATTATTGGTTTACCAGATGGCAAATTAACTACCCCCATGTCTTTCCAATTGATACCACAAGCGATTCCCGTTCCTAAGGCTTTAGCACATGCTTCTTTCGCAGCAAATCTTTTTGCATAGGAAGAGGAGCTTTTTTTGAGATTTTCAGATCTATTTCTTTCAATATCCGTAAAAATCCGTTGGATAAAACGCTCACCATAACGAACCAACATTTTCTCAATACGTCGTATATCAACCAGATCATTTCCAAGACCAATAATCATAAGATATTACCCGATCTTTCTTACGATGAGCGCTTCTTTAAACGCCTTTTTTTATAATCTTTTGATATCGCTTTTGTTTAAAACGAACCGTTGCTCTGTAAACACCTATATAAGATAAACCACCAAAAACAATACCTAAAAGAGTTCCCCCTAAAATCATAGGACTCATAATTGTATCCCATGCGCCTTTAAAGAGGAGAGAGAGATTTGACAATGTCAAACCATTAAATAGAGCACGAATTTGCGAAAGAGAAATCTCTTTGACATCGCTAAAAAGTGATAAACAAAAATACCCTACTTTATAATCAGCCATGACAATCAATAAAAATGTGAGTGGATTAGAAAAAATTGTCCCAATGATTGCGGCAGCAAAGTTTGCACGCAAAAGCCAAGAAAAAAATATTGCCAAAATAATATGCAACCCAAAGAAAGGTGAACAAGCTAAAAAAACGCCAACAGCAACCCCTAATGCTACTTCATGCGGTGTTGCTGATATACGCAAAATACGTTTATGTATGTAGCAAAATGAGCGAGAAAATGAACGACGTGGCCATAACCAAAGTCGAATACGCGTTACAAAATCTATTGGTTTTCGACGACGAAAAAGCATATGACTCTCAATATACATCTTTTGATGATGAAATAATCTATATCATCCAAATTAATCTTTTTAAGCTTTTGCACAAAAAAATAGAACGACAATTAAATATTTCGACTGCCTGGTTTAATCGCGGGAAGAACAGAAAGCTCTGCAGGAAGTGCATCACTAGCATAAGAGGTTATCTCGTATTCAGCAAGCGCAATCAATGGAACTCCAACATTGACCTTACCACCAGAACGATCAAGGATACATGCACTGGCCAATACCTCTGCTCCTGCTGTAACAAGCGCTTCAACAGTCTCACGAATGGAAAGACCCGTTGTTACAATATCTTCAACAATAACAACCCGTGCACCCTTCTTGATTTCAAAACGACGCAATTCAAAGATGCCATTTACACGCTCTACCCAAAGAGAAGGAACACCAAGGTGACGTGAAGTTTCATAGGAAGGAATAAGACCCCCAATTGCGGGACCAACAACATAGTCAATTTTTCCCTCGATAGATTTTTTGATTTTTTCAGCCAATCCACGACATAACTTTTCCGTCAAGTCAGCATGCATGAATACTTTCGCTTTTTGCATATAAGTCGCACTATGGCGCCCCGATGTTAAAATAAAATGCCCTTTTAGAATAGCATCTGCTTGTTTAAAAATATCAATGACATCTTGTGTATTCATTGCAAAATCTTTCTTTTTATCCATGAACCCGCCGTACTGTACTTACTGAACCTGCCTTTTTTAACTGAGAAAAAATACGATTCAAATGTTTTAAATCCCACACTTCCAAATCAATCATAATTTCTGTAAAATCTGGTGCTGTACGGATAAAAGATAAATTTTGGATATTGGCATCGTTAGCAGAAATTATTTGTGTAATTTCAGCCAAAGAACCAGGACTATTTACAACTAAAATATTCATCCGTGCAGGAAAACGTTCATTCATTTGGGCATCAATATCCCAGCGGACATCAATCCATCGTTCTGGCTGATCATCATACGCCATCAAAGCTGAAGACTGTATTGGATAAATAACAATCCCAGCTCCTGGCTGCATAATACCAACAATCCGATCTCCAGGTACTGCTCCTTCCGGTGAAAAACGTACGGGTATATCTCCACGGGTTCCTCTAATAGGCAAGGCTTTAGATTGATGATTCTCGACCATTGCATTCTTTTCATTTTCTGGAACTTTAAAAATCATACCTTGAGCATTTTCAATATTAAACCAACCTTCTTCCCCAGGCTTAAAAGATGACTTTTGTACTACACGGTGATCTTGATAATCAGGATAAACCGCTTTAATTACATCAGCGGAAAACAGCTCTCCACGCCCAACAGCAGCCAATACATCCTCTACATCTTTACGTGCTAAACGTGGCAAAACTTTCTTCAAAAGGTCTTTTGAAAATTGCTTTCCCATATATTCAAATGAACGCTCGAGAATACGATATCCTAAACCCGAATATTGTTTACGTACCGCTGCACGACTTGCTCGTCGAATAGCTGAACGTGCTTTACCCGTGACAACAAGAAATTCCCATGCTGCTGGCGGAATTTGAGCGTGTGAGCGAATAATATCAACCTCATCACCATTTTTTAATTTGGTCATTAAAGGCATAATACGACCATTGATTTTTACACCCACACAAGAATCACCGATATCTGTATGGACGGCATAAGCAAAATCAATAGGCGTAGCTCCTTTAGGAAAAGCAATTAATCGACCTTTCGGCGTAAAACAAAAAACTTGGTCTTGAAAAAGCTCAAGTTTTGTATGTTCTAAAAACTCTTCTGGATTATCTCCATCAGACAAAGATTGTATCGTTTGACGCAACCATGCATAGGCATTCGTTTCACTTGATAACTTCACAGTCGAATAATTGGAACCGTGCTCTTTATATATGGAATGAGCAGCAACCCCATATTCAGCAACTTCATCCATAGTAGCCGTTCTAATTTGCAACTCAACACGTTGTCTTGAAGGACCAACAATTGTTGTATGAATAGAACGATAATCATTTTGCTTTGGTATAGAGATATAATCTTTAAAACGACCAGGAACCATTGGCCATGTCGTATGAATGACACCAAGAGCACGATAACAATCATTCACGGACTCAACAATCACACGAAATCCAAAAATATCCGATAATTGTTCAAAAGATAATGCTTTACTTTCCATTTTGCGAAAGACTGAATAAGATTTTTTCTGACGGCTTTTAACATCTGCTTTAATGCCATGCTCGAAAAAAAGTTTTGTCAATTCATTTTCAATTGTGGAAAGCAAATCACGGTTGTGTTTCAATAATTCAGAAAGTCGATTTGTAATCGTACGATAACCTTCTGGATTTAAATAAAAGAAAGAGAGATCCTCTAATTCCTCACGCATATCCTGCATACCCATACGGCCTGCAAGTGGCGCATAGATATCCATCGTCTCCTCAGCAATTCGCCGACGTTTATCATCACGCATAACACCAAGGGTACGCATATTATGAAGACGATCAGCAAGTTTGACTAAAAGAACACGAACATCATCAGAAATAGCAATAAGAAGTTTACGAAGATTTTCTGCTTGTACGGCTTTCTTTGATACAAGATCAAGCTTATTAAGCTTTGTAAGCCCTTCAACCAACTTTCCAATTTCAGAACCAAAAAGCTGATCAATTTCTGCTCGTGTAGCGCTTGTATCTTCAATTGTATCATGCAAAAGAGCAACAGCAATCGTTGCCTCATCCAACCGCATATCTGTCAAAATAGCAGCAACTTCTAAAGGATGAGAAAAATAAAGATCACCTGACGCACGCTTTTGATGTGCATGCTTTTTCATTGCATAATCATAGGCCCTGTTTAAAAGAGCCTCATCTACGTCAGACTTGTAACGTTGAACACGCCCAACAAGCTCACACTGACGCATCATACGAGCATATCCTTTATCTTTTCACACCCCTAATCTTTATTGAACACGTCCTATTAATAAAAGACACGAAAAATAATTGCTCCTTACATGACAAAGTATCTTTACCCCTGTAACATAAATTGCTGCAATTAATAATCGTCACTTTTTTCTGGAACAACCAAACCTTCAATACCCGCTAAAAGCTCTTCTTCTGACATATGATCAAATGAAGTACCTTCTTCTTGCGACGACGTATTAAAAACACTTTCAGCTTCACCTGAATGGGTAATAAATCCACTTGCCATTTCTGGCTCATCTACTTCCACATGCTTTTGCAGCGAATGAATAAGGTCTTCCTTTAAATCAGCAGGCGACAATGTTTCTTCTGCTATTTCACGCAAAGCAACAACTGGATTTTTATCATTATCACGATCAACCGTAATCTGCGCTCCTTGTGAAATCTGACGCGCCCGATGACCTGCTAAAAGTACCAATTCAAAGCGGTTGTCAACTTTATCAATACAATCTTCTACCGTTACGCGGGCCATTTATGCCTCTTTCTCAAATAAAAAAATTTAATAGCGGATAAAGGAGTATATACAATAATCAAAATAAAACACAAGAAAAACAACACAAACTTTTATA
The DNA here is from genome assembly GCF_042196865.1 of Bartonella sp. AC130YNZD. Classification (NCBI taxonomy): domain Bacteria; kingdom Pseudomonadati; phylum Pseudomonadota; class Alphaproteobacteria; order Hyphomicrobiales; family Bartonellaceae; genus Bartonella; species Bartonella sp. AC130YNZD. The sequence goes on along the minus strand of NZ_JBHIQZ010000002.1, from coordinate 102,042 downwards.
TTTTTTGATTAAAGAACTTATTTAAAAAAAATCTTGGAAAATTTATAAAAATGTATAACCTATTCATGCTCGTTATCAAAATTTCTTTTAAAAGCATTCCAATAGATTGACCTCAAACAAAGGACGGTCTTTCTTGACAAAATACTTGTCTGGAGTCCTTATCCTTTTAAAAAGAATACCTGCTGTTTAAATCCTTTGCAATAACAGCAGTCTTATACATACTTTTTATGATAATATCTTTATCTAAAGAGAGAATTTTTTTCTTTGAACATCATGTGTATCGCACTCTTATTCATCGAATAAATTACTGAAAAATGACCTCTCTTTACACAATAATGAGCAATAAGTTTATATTAAACTTTCTGCTAAAAAAAGTTTATTTATATTCATTATAGATTATAGATTGTTTATCAAAACATAACCCGTCATATACGCTATAAAGACTCAAAAAATAGAAAAACGATTGATGCCTAACACCATGAATAGCCAATTAACATCACTGTGCCCAGAACCACCCAAAAATTGCAATTTATGTCCGAGGCTTCATCAATTTATCGCTGGCTGGCGTGTAAAAGAACCAAGTTGGTATAACGCACCGGTGCACCCATTCTTTCCTTATAAAGGGCCAGATACAACACGCCTTCTTATTGTTGGGCTTGCTCCTGGATTACGCGGAGCAAATCGAACTGGACGTCCATTTACTGGTGATTATGCTGGGCACTTACTTTATTCAACTTTAAAAAAGTTTGGTTTTGCCCAAGGAACCTTTGAAGAAAGAGCAGACGATACTCTTGAACTTATTGATGCAGCAATTGTTAACTCTGTTCGTTGTGTTCCACCAGAAAATAAACCCACCGGTGCAGAAATTAACACGTGCCGCTATTTCTTCTCACCTCTTTTAACAAATCTTCCCAAACTTAAAGCCGTTATCACTTTAGGCACCATTGCGCACCATTCAACAATACGTGCCCTTAATGCAAAAGTTTTAGCTCACCCTTTTGGACACGGCGAAATCAATAACATCGGCAGATTACGCATCTTTTCGAGCTATCACTGTTCTCGTTATAATACAAATACTGGACGCTTGACAGACGCTATGTTTCACCAAATCTTTCAAGCAGCAAAAACATACTTAGATCAATGCTAAAACTGTTTTAAATAGCGCTATAAATAAAGGATATCTAGATCGCATCCGTCATCCATACCTTTTTAAAAGTCTTGCTTTTTCACGTCCCCAATCGCGTTTTTTTTCCGTTTCGCGCTTATCATGAAGCTTTTTCCCTCGCGCTAGAGCGATCTCCAATTTAACGCGCCCTCGTTCATTAAAATAAAGTTTGAGAGGAACAAGTGTCATTCCTTCACGAGACGTTGCATTAAAAAAACGTGCCATCTCACGTTTTGAAAGTAATAATTTGCGCAAACGTCGTGGTTCATGATTAAAACGATTAGCCTGCGTATATTCAGGAATATAGCTGTTTACTAACCATAATTCCCCATTCTCAAAACTCGCATAGCTTTCAGCAATATTGGCATGATTAGAACGTAAGGACTTCACTTCCGCTCCCTGAAGGACAAGACCAGCCTCGAGATTATTAAGGATTTCAAAATTAAAACGTGCTTTACGATTGTCAGCAATTATTTTCCGTACGGGCGCGTTCTTTTTTTTATTCATGGCTTTGTCAATATCATTTTATGCTTTTAAAAGACCAGCATGACTGAGGGCTGCATCAATAATCTTCTTTGTTCTTTCTGTTAATGGAACAATAGGAGAACGCACAGTATCACCACAAAATCCTAATTTTGCAGCAGCATATTTAATACCTGCTGGACTAGGTTCAATAAACACAGCACGATTAAGAGGCATCAAGCGATCATTTAATTCTCGTGCTGTTTTATAATCACCACGAAAACAAGCAGCTTGAAGCTCTGCACACAGCTTTGGAGCAACATTGGAGGAAACTGAAATACACCCCATACCTCCATGTGCATTAAAACCTAACGCTGTACAATCATCACCGGAAAGCTGTACAAAATCCTTCCCACACTTTTCACGTTGTTCACTAACGCGTTCAATTCTGCTCGTTGCATCTTTTACACCAATGATATTGTTAAAATCTTGATAAAGGTCTTTCATCGTTTCTACAGCCATATCGATAATAGAACGACCAGGAATATTATAAATTATAATTGGAATAGAAACAGCTTTGGCAATGGAAGAAAAGTGCTTGTATAAACCAGATTGATTTGGTCTATTATAATAGGGAGTGACAACCAAAACTGCATCTGCACCAGCTTTTTGCGCGTATTGTGCAAGCTCTACGGCCTCACTTGTGCTATTTGATCCCGCTCCAGCAACAACAGGAACACGCTTTGCAACCTGCTCAACACACAATTCTATAATCCACTTATGTTCTTCATGACTTAACGTTGCTGATTCACCTGTTGTCCCAACAGGGCTTACACCGTTAATCCCTTGTGTGATCTGCCATTCAACAAAATCACAAAACGCCTTCTCATCAATCGCGCCCTTATTATCAAACGGTGTGATAAGCGCAGTTATAGCTCCCTTGAGCATGATAAACTCCCTATAATGTTTGCTTTTATTTTTTTATAATCGCCTTTTATAAATTTTAAATAGAGCATAATCTTGCTCTATCATTGAAGCAAGATGAATTTCAAAAAAAGCCCCCATAAGATGAAAATGTCCCTCCTTAAATGTTGAACATTTCTTTAAAATAAGCCGTCTATATTAACGCGTTTTTCATGCTTGTGTTCTATAAATCCTTAAGTTTTTACAAAAAGCAAGGTCTCAAGGTCTTTTCTCTATGCGTGTATTTTCCACCTCTCTTTTCGTATCAACCTTTACTGCACTTATACTGGCAATAAGAATTTTATTTTCAAGTGCATACGCGCAAACACCACTTTTGCAAGGGAAAGTACCAATCCCTTTGGTTCGCCCTACTCCCTTTACCGCAAAAAAAGCTCAAGAATCTCTTCAACAGATACACACGACATCACACAATACTGCTACACTTCAGCAACTGAAAACTGGGCTAGATGCACTAGCAAACAACAATATTGCAAAAACAATAAATCTTCGTAATTCAATGGAAAAACATAGCCTTGATCGTCATATTTTGACATGGGCGCTGGGGGTGTCAAACCAAGCTAATATACCCAGTTCTGAAATATTTAATGCAATCAACATGCTAAAAGGATGGCCAGGTATAGAAACGATGCAACGCAATGCTGAACGTGCTTTTCTTAACGAAACCAACGTCACACGCGCAATCATCCAAAAATTTTCTCATCACCCGCCCCAAACAGCACAAGGGATGGCTCTTTTCGCTAAAGCACTTATCGCAACGGGACAAACCACTCGTGCTCAACACGTTATTGCGCCATGGTGGCATAAAACACAGCTTAATGCAAAAGAAGAAGTATTTGTTCTTAAAAATGCAAACGCTGCATTAAAACCTATTGATCATTTGAAACGCATGCAGTTTATGCTGTATGCACATCGTTTTGATTCAGCAGCACGCGTTGCAAAATTAGCCCATGCTCAATCTCTTTTTAATGCTTTTGTGGCCGTTGAAAAAAATGATCCTAGAGCTACACAAAAATTAAAAGCTGTAGAGAGATCTTGGCAAAAAGATCCTCTTTTTCAGTTTGCTCGAATACGCCATCTTCGACGAACAGAGCAATATGATGCAGCAGCAGCACTCATGATGAAAACATCAAAAGATGCATTCCGCCTTATGAACCCTCATTCATTGTGGAAAGAACAACGCGCCCTTTCTCGTGAAATGCTCGATTTAAACAAACCAAAAATTGCTTATCAACTTGTTACAATGCACACTGGTATAACATCTGCATTAGCCGTCGATGCTGAGTTTCATGCAGGATGGTATGCACTACGGTTTCTTCATAACCCTAAATTGGCAATGCAGCATTTTTCACGTATTCCTCAACTCTCTTCTTTACCTTTTTATGCATCACGTGGATATTACTGGATGGGACGAACAGCAGAAACGCTAAAAGAACATCAAAATGCCCAGCAATACTTTCATCGCGCAGCTCATTTTGGTGCAACTTACTATGGTCAATTAGCCGCTGCACGACTCAACCAAAAAAAGCTTAAAGTTTTCTTTCCCAAACCAACAACCGCTGAGCGACAACATTTTAGTGCACGAAAAGCGATCAAAGCAATTCAACGTCTTGAAGCAGCCGGCTATGCTGATTTTGCTAAATTTTTTTATAGAGAGCTCGGAAAAAAAATAGAAAGCCCCGGTGAATTAGCTCTTCTGGCTGTTATGGCAGAAAAAAATGGAGACTATTATACCAGCCTCAAAATTGGAAAAATGGCTGTTTTTCAGGGGAAAAATGTCGGTGCACTCTCTCATCCTCTGGGAGCTATACCAGCTTCTGCTAATATTTCTGTAGAAGAAAAATCGCTTATCTATGCCATTGCACGCCAAGAAAGCGAATTTAATCCAACAGCCATATCAAAAGTAGGTGCACAAGGTATACTCCAATTGCTTCCTACAACAGCAAAAGCACTGGCAAAAAAATACTCAATCGCATGGTCTCCTAAAAAATTTAGCAGTGATGCTCATTATAATGCAACATTAGGTGCCCATTTTCTCAATGAACAATTAGAACGTTTTAATGGATCCTATATACTAACTCTTATTGGCTATAATGCGGGTCCCCGTCGTGTCAATGAATGGATAAAACGTTATGGCGATCCTCGAGGACAATCTCTCGATAACGTCATTGATTGGATTGAACGTATTCCTTATACAGAAACACGTAATTACGTGATGCGTGTCATGGAAAATTATGGTGTCTACAAAGCAAGACTCACTGGGAAAATAGATATAAAAACCGACTTGCTTTCTGGTCGACGAAAATAATATGCCTTAACTTCCCAAATAGCATTTGAAAGCGTTGATAAGAAGTGTTTTTATTCCTTTTTAAATAGTACCCACATACCCACCTTTTTAGGACGTATAAGAAAGTAATTTTAATTGATTCAGTATTAATAAATTCGAAATGAGAAAACCCTACGCTATTTGGGACTTTTATTTTAAATACAAAATGATGAATTATCATTATAAATCAACAGGTAGTACAAATAATTCATTTCTTCTCAACATAGACGACAATATCATAGAGATTACAAATATAAGAGAAGAGTGAAACAAATAGCTCATCCTTTTACTGTTGCTTATTAGTCAATATTCAAATCTTGTGAAACAGCATCTTTTAAGACTATTTTTCCTGCTTATAACATTTCTATACCAAATAAGAGCACGTTATTATATATATCGTTTGGATTATCTCTGATAACAGAAAGACAGACTCATTGAGTTAGAAAGCCTTAAAGACAAACAATTCTCTTCTGCCCCTTCCCTTTTCATTCGGTTTTACGACTTTTAAATATGTCAATATCTTTTAATGATGAAGATGAAGCTTTGCTTTTTTTCTCATTTTTACATATAAGCTCACATCCTTCACACAAAACAGAGCATCCCCAAATAGTATGTTTTTCTTATTTATATTATTGTTTTATTTTAATGTTTCTAAGTCCATTTCACAACGGTGTATCTGAAAAGTACTTACGAAAATCCTCTCACGAATGGTATAAAAATCGATTAGACCTTTAATTAATAAAAGCTATAGCTCTATCATCCCTTAACTCCCAATGTTGCAAAAGCCCTTTCATTTAGAGCACTCATAAGAAGTATATTCACTGCTTTTTAGAAGTTTTTTATCCATGCTCCTCCTCAACTTGTATCATAAGTAAGCAGATGGTTTTGATTGATTCAACATCAAAAAAATTCGAATAAATTATATTAGAACTTTCATTAAAATTATAAACAATCATTATAAATCAATATATTATAAGAAAAGCGCCCCGCATAAAAAATCAGCTAAATATTAGGGATACTCTAATTGTTTTATTTACTTTTGATGGTGGTGGTGGTGGAAAAGAACCAACGCGTCGAAGGGCTGCCATCGCTAATCGATCAAGTTCCGGATCACCAGCAGAGACTGCTACACGACTAGAAAAAATACTCCCCTGCTCATGCACCATAAATTCTAACTTCACCGTTCCTTTTGTACGATTGGTGCGCTGTCCCACAATATAATTTTTTTGCCTTTCTAATTGTGACTGTACCTTTGCTAACCACTCCATTAACAACATATCTTCAAGCCCTGCTGTATCGCCGCCCTTGTTGATGGAAGAAGAACGTACCGCCTTTGCATTGGAGCGCTTTATTACAGCCTTTGGCATCGGTATTGTTTTTTTGATAAACGCTTTATGCTCCACTTTTTGAGGTAGGGGTTCTTCCAAAGGCTTTAAGTCATCTTGTTCTACTATATGCTGAGGTTCTTCCGATTGAACTTCATCCACGGATTCCAATCCTTCTAACTCCTGCTCTAGGAGATCAGACTGTAATACTTCTTGCTCTGTATTAATATCCGACTCTCTATGAATATCTGGCAAGTCTGTATCAACATCCGGATATACAGTTTCTTGCACAAAAGTCAGCATAATCTCCGACGAGAGCAAACCATTACTTATACCAGTACTTTGAAAATAAAACTGTGCTGCTAATAATATATGCAAAAAGAAAGCCCCAATAAATGCACCAATCCAAAGAGTTAATAATTGTTTCGTATTTGCAAAATTCATCGTTTCTTCTGCCACTATTTTAAGCTTAATATTGGTGTTCAATCTCATTAAAACAGGCTATTTTGAAATTGCAACTTTTTTCTTGACTGATTTTATCATGTTTAATATGGTCTTCTAATGATTTTGTGCCGTTGTCAAAATCATTCCTACTTGGCTGGCAAGTTTTAATCAGTGAGTCCAGCCTTTTTGTATTAAAAAATTTCAAAACAGAGAGGGGATGTTTAAAAGGGTTATGATGTGTTATGCAAATAAGACGAAAAAATATCTATAAAAGCTGTGTAATTTTAAGTGCATTATCGGTCTGTATACCTTCATTTGTTTTTGCACAAAATAAAGATGGAAGTGCTGTCACTGAACTTAAACCAATCCTTATTAAAGGAAAAAAAATAGAAGATGCTTCAAATTCAATAACCATTCTGACTGATCGTAAGACCAACAAGAATATTGATGAAAGACAAATAACTGATGTTTATGATGTGAGTCGTCTTAATCCTTCCGTATCCTATAACTCAGAAAATAACAGTTTCGTTATTCGGGGTCTAGATGCAAACCGTGTTCTTACGACAATGGATGGTATTTCTCTTCCATGGTTTAATGATATATTCCGTGGTGGAGGTGGAAACACAACTTTTGATTTCAATGCTCTTTCTACGTTTGATACTATTCAAGGATCAGATTCTAGTCTTTATGGTTCTGGCGCCTTAGGGGGAATCATTGCGTTGCGTACCCTTGATCCTGAAGACCTGATCGTGGAAGAAAAGAATTGGGGAAGCCTTATAAAAGGTGGTTATAATTCTGTTGATAACAGCTGGCGCATCGATCAAGCTTTTGCTGTGCGTAATTACCGGACATTTTTACTTTTTCAAGGATCTTATGTAGAAGGTCATGAGCGCAAAAATATGGGAACAATAGAAGGGTATGAGGAACGCACGCGCAAAAACCCTTCTCACTTTGATAAAAATAACTTGCTTTTTAAAATTCATCAATATTTGAGTGATAATCACCGCCTTGGTTTTACCGCAGAGCGTTTTGGTCATAATAGTAACACACATGAATTAAATTCGTCTAAAAGATACGCTCCAGGTTCCGTTTATGAGCAGGATAATAAACTTCGTGAGCGCTTTTCTCTTTCTTATAATTATAATGGTAATGGTGATGCAGTTCTTGATGTGTTTAATGGGCAGCTTTATTGGCAAAGGCAATCAAGTCGTTACGTTATGACAGGCGTTCGTGTTTCAGCACCCAAAGGGGATTATTTGAGAGATAATTTCTTGCGTAATATCAATTATGGTTTCAATGCTGATGCCCTTAAAAAAGTGGATTTTGGCACTATAGACCATACGTTAAAGTTTGTAATGAATGTTTCGTCATCTAAATTTCATCACTATTTGTTAGGTAAAGACAATTGTCATATAAAAGAATACGCTCGGGGATGTCTTTTTGTTCCTGCTAATCGATCAGATTCACCAGACACAAATGGTTACAATTTAGGTTTTGTTTTTGAAGATGAAATTGGGTTGGTTGATGATCGTTTTCGTGTAATACCGGGAATCCGGTATGATTGGTACAAATATGTTCCTCAGAAAACACCTTCTTATGAGAAAGCACTGATTTCTGATAAATTCCCTCCAGAAAGAAGTGGTTCACGCTTTTCTCCTAAATTACGTGTGGAGTGGGATGTTCGTAATCAAGTAACGCTTTATGCTCAGTGGGCACAGGCTTTTCGTGCACCACGTATTTCAGAACTTTACGTCTCTTATATCAAACCTTCTGCTTATTATGTGAAAGGGAATCCTGATCTTCAACCAGAAACAAGCAATGGGTATGATGTTGGTCTACGGTATGGAAATGTAAATTTCGGTGGTTCCTTCAATGCCTTTTTCAATCAATATAAGAATTTCATAGATACTGAGGATAGAGGGCCATCAGAGGAATTTAGATTTGCGCGTCGGCATTACATGAATCGTTTTCACGTGCAAATTTTTGGTGTTGAAACAAAAGCCCATTTAGTTCTTAAAAATGGTTTTCATAGCAATGTTGCTCTTGCTTATTCACAAGGAAAAGATCTTGATAAAAAGGAGTATCTTAACTCAATTCCTCCTTTGAAAGCAGTTATCGGATTAGGATATGCAAAAGAGGTTTGGGGAAGCGATATTATCCTTACTTTGGCAGCTAAACGTGACAAAGTAGCCGGAGAATCTGATTACCAAAAAATTCCAGGATATCATGTCGTTGATATGACAGGGTGGTGGAAACCATTCGGTGAAACGGGACCTATTCTAAGAGCCGGTGTTTATAATCTTTTCAATACAAAATATTGGAATGTATCTGAACTTCCTTCAGGTAAAAGTTCAACACCAAAAGATTATTATAGCCAGCCTGGTCGTAACTTTAAGGTGTCGTTTGTACAAAAGTTTTAGTCACTTCTGTTAATTATTCGGTCAATAAAATCGTATTGATAAAAGGATTAATTATTGTGTTTCTATTTTCAACATCTTTTAAATTACAAAGATTTGGTAGAAAAGTTTTAATTCTTTCTGTTTTATCGTTTTTTGATTGCTCAGCTGTTGGCGATAGAGTGTTATTTTGTGATAGATTGAACTCTTAAAAGAATTTAATTTATTGCCTTGGAATTGTAAAATTTGAAAGTTAGTTTTTGAGTTAAGTAACATAAGGTAAATTCATGGCACATACAGCTGAAATGATTCTTCGTTTGCGTGAAGAAAAAAAAGAAATGCGAAACCGCGATTTTGCGGTTTCGATTGGTATATCTGAAGCAGAGCTTATTGCGGCTTATTGTACCATTGGAAAAGCAAAAAGGCTACAAACTGATGTTGCTACTCTCTTAGAAAATGCACCTCGACTTGGAACCGTCATGGTCTTAACTCGCAATGAATATGCTGTTCACGAAATAACGGGACGTTTTGAAAAAATTGTTCAAAACGAACATATTCCTATCACACTTGGTGAAATTGATTTGCGTATTTTTACAAAACAATGGAAGTTCGGTTTTGAATATGATGTCGTTATTCTTGGAAAACCTACAAAAAGTCTGCAATTCTTTGATCAACATGGCGTTGCTATTTTAAAGGTCTATTCTAAAGATATGACAAATATGGAAGAGTGGAATAAACTTGTTGAAAAGCTCCTTCTTGAAGATCAGTCTCCTGTTCTTAACATTCTTCCCGTTTCTCTTCCAGCCCAATGTGACATAACAGAATTGGATATTGAGAGTTTTCGGGATCGTTGGCGGAAAATGACAGATGTACACCAACTTCACAAAATTATTTCCGAATTTAAAATTAATCGACATCATGCTGTAAAATATGTTGGTAATGAATTTGCCGATGAATTACAGGTAAATGCTGTTGAAATAATGCTTACCCAAGTCGCACAACAAGAACTGCCAATCATGTGTTTTGTTGGGAATAAAGGGTGTATTCAAATTTTTAGTGGGACTGTAAAAAATATTAAGCAAATGGGACCTTGGCTTAATGTTCTTGATCCAAGATTTGACCTTCATTTACTCACGTCCGGAATTGCTAGAGTATGGCATGTTCGCAAACCTACCCGTGATGGTTATGTCAGTTCACTTGAAGTTTTCGATAAAGATGATGAGATGGTTATTCAATTCTTTGGCGTACGCAAGGAGGGTCAAAAAGAACGTGAAGATTGGCGTTCTTTATTGAATAGTTTGCCATCATGCCAAGAAAACAGCAGTAACTAAGATAAGGTTAGACATGTTCATATCTCTTTTACATAGGTTATCAAACCTTTTTCTTACGTGTTTACTGCTCTCTCTTACTTGTTTTTCTAAACAAGTAATTGCTGAACCTGCAACGCGTTTTCCTGAAAATGCTCGAATTGTTTCTATCGGCGGAGCACTTACAGAAATTGTCTATGCATTGGGAGCCCAAGATCAACTTGTCGCTCGTGATAGTACAAGCGTCTACCCACAAGAAGCGCTCAAGCTTCCTGTGCTTGGATATATGCGTGCTCTTTCACCTGAAGGTGTTTTATCACTTGCTCCAGAGGGTATATTGCTTGTTGAAGGAAGTGGTCCCGCTTCAACAATTGATATTCTCAAAAAAACATCGATACCTCTGGTGATTATACCAGAAGACTACTCTCGTGAAAATGTGATAGAAAAGATTCGCCTCGTTGGTCAAGCCATTCATCGGGAAGTGCAAGCCGCGGCGTTAATTGAGAAATTGAAGCGTAATTTTTTAGACAACGATGCGCTTTTGGCGAAAGTAACAACACCAAAGCGTGTTCTTTTTGTTTTCTCTGTGCAAAATGGACGCGTCATGGCATCTGGAACAGGTACTGCAGCTGATAGTATGATCAAACTTTCAGGCGCTATCAATGCTATCACCGATTATAAAGGATATAAACTTCTCAACGGCGAAGCATTATTGAAATCAGATCCTGATGTTATTTTGCTTGTAAAACATGGTGCAAGATCAACCAGCATTGATAAGATTTTAGCCATACCGGCAGTTCAAGCAACAACTGCAGCGAAAAATCATGCCATAAAACAGATGGATGCTATGTATTTTTTGGGATTTGGTCCACGTACTGCAGACGCATCAAGAGAGCTTATTGAGATACTTTATGGTGCACATCAAAACGGTAAGAGCTGATAAAAATGGTAGACGGTACATCCAGGATGCATTTACCTAAAGAAAAAGAAGGTAAAAAAATAAACCGTTCAAAACAGGGGAAGATTTTATTATTAAGCTTAATAATATTCCTTATTTTCAGTATTTTTGGTGGGCTCTTGAATGGTGCAGCAAAGGTTTCTTTCGTTGATCTCCTCCATGTGATGCTTACACAAGATTTTTCGGTAAGTAGTAAAACGCGTGATTACCTCGTGCTCATCGACATAAGGCTTCCCCGTGTTATCTTGGGATTATTGATTGGAGCAGCTTTAGCTGTCTCCGGTGTTCTTATGCAAGGGCTTTTTCGTAATCCTCTTGCAGATCCCGGAATTGTAGGTGTATCAGCAGGTGCTGGACTTGGAGCAGTCTTAGCAATTGTTGTCGGCATTGCTTTTCCTGTTTCTTTTGCACCTTTTCTAGAGCCTTATAAAGTTATCATAGGTGCTTTTTTTGGTGGACTTTTATCAACGATTATTCTCTACATAATAGCAACGCATAACAGCTTTACCTCTATTGCAACCATGCTGCTTGCTGGTATTGCTCTTGGTGCATTAAGCAGTGCTGTTGTCGGAACATTGATTTTTGTCGCAAATGATCAACAACTGCGTGATATCACTTTTTGGAGTCTGGGCTCTCTTGCGGGCGCTACATGGTTGAAAGTATGGCTCGTTCTCCCTTTTATTGTTATTGGTCTTCTTTTCTCTCCCTTTTTATCACGAGCACTTAATGCCCTTGCTCTTGGAGAAGCTGTTGCTGGCCATATTGGTTTCCATATTCAACGCGTCAAAAATATTGCTATTCCTCTTGTTGCTCTTATGTGCGGCAGTGCTGTTGCTGTCAGTGGTGGTATTGGTTTTATTGGTATTATTGTTCCTCATATTTTACGTCAGCTCATTGGTCCTGATCATCGCTATCTCATTCCTTGCTCTGCTCTCTTGGGAGCAGCATTACTTATTTTTGCTGATATGTTTGCACGCTTAATTGTTGCCCCCGCAGAATTGCCGATTGGGATTGTAACAGCACTTTTTGGTGCACCTTTCTTTCTATGGATCCTTATATGCAAACGAGGAACAGACTTTTCATGATTGAAGCGACAAATATTTGTGTTCAGCGCGGAAAGAAGCAGATTCTTAAACACATTAATCTTCAAGCTAAAAGTGGTGCATTTACCATTATTATTGGTCCTAATGGATCAGGAAAAAGTACTTTTATCAAAGCTCTGAGTGGTGAAATTCCTTACAGTGGAAAAATAACCTTAAATGGTTATAATGTATGCCAAACAAAAACTCATGTAATGGCAAAAATGCGCGCTGTACTACCACAATCAACAACGCTCGTATTTCCATTCTTAGTCCATGAAGTTGTAGGGCTTGGCCTTTCTGTAAACCAATTTAGCATTACCAAAGCCGAATTGCAAAATCTTATCCAGAAAGCTTTAGAGTGCGTTGACCTTTCTGATTATGGCAACCTGTATTATCACCAATTATCAGGCGGAGAACAAGCTAGAGTGCAACTTGCCCGTGTACTTTGCCAAGTCTGGAAACCTGTTCATAATGGGATTCCTCGCTGGATGATATTAGATGAACCTATTGCTAGCCTCGATATTCAACATCAAATCATCGTTATGGATATTGCTAAACAATTTGCTCATTCTGGTGGCGGCGTTCTTGCTGTTCTTCATGACCTCAATCTCGCGGCACATTATGCAGATAACATGATCTTGCTCAAGGAAGGTAAGATTTATTGCGAAGGAAATGCAACTAATGTTTTGACAACACAAAATCTCCGCAATGTTTATCATTGTTCTTTAAACGTTTCTGAATTACCTAAAGAAGATATCCCTTTTATACTCCCTCAAACGACATCCTCCTATGAAATTAGATCTCTAAGCTATCGGCTTCAATCTAAAAACTAAAGTCCATAGCAAAATAAAACACGCAAATATTCAAGAATCTTTTTTATTTTTATATGAATTCCTTTTTGTCATCTATCATAAAAAAAGAAGACCAATTACCCTAAAGATATTTTTTGAAAAAAATACCAGTTTAAAATCTTTCAAGATTTTACGTAACTAAAAACATGTGAAGTTTTGTTTTGTTATCAAATTTTTAGATAATACGAATTTATACAACATAAATATGCGTTTTCCCACTCTTTCTATCACTTTTATCTTTATAAAAATGATTCAAGAAATACATACAAATGCCTTTGTTATAATAACGGGTGTATTATTTATATCTTCTAAGGACTATATAGAAATCAAGTACCTTTCTCCCCTCCATAAAAGATTTATTTGTAGCTTTAATGGTAATGTTTTCTTTATAACACATATACTTTAGCTTTTTTTATAAATAAATATTGATTTACAATGATATTTTTACTTTTCTCTCTCTATTAAAAAATTGTTTATTGGCATATCATAAAGAATTAACCTATTGAATAAAAACTTTAAAATAAACTCAATAACGCTTCTTGTAAGCCCCCTAATGCAAAAACAATACGGAATATAGGGATGAGGAGAGAGTATAGAAATAGCGTTGCTCTGCTGCTTCACAAGCATAACGATGATTCCACTCAAAGGGGTACACTATCATTTACAGATAAAGCCTCCTACCATGGCAATGTAAAGAAATGAAATCGACAACAAGGTGAAAAATATCTTTATAAGATGAATTAACTCATACAGGGGTATGCTATTTTTGCACAAAAAACGCTAAAAATATTGTACTTTTTTATGCCTCAGGTTGAATAATTTTATTACCTTCCCCTATCAAAACACCTTATGAAAAAATATATCTCCAGATCTCTTCACGGCACAGTTTAAATGATTTTTACACATTTTCCCTATGTTATCGTACAATTATAAAAAAGTTATGATTTTCTTTTTTTTATAATAAATTATATCCTTAACTCTTTCTTTCAATCATTTTAAAATTGTTTTTTGACTCTCTCAAGTATCCTATTAACAATATAGATTTCCTTTTCATATGCATAGAAAATAACGCGGAATTGCTCCGCGTTAACAAAATTATCAAGGTGTATAGATTATTATTATTACTTAAACATACTCATGATTTTATAGCATAGACAACGGTTGTATTAACAGGGCGCGTTTCTGCCTCACCCGTATGGGAAAGAGTTACCTTGTGTGTATGTGCACCAGCAGAAGCTGTTCTCCCTTTCAGGGTCGCATTATAAGTATAATGATTCGGGAGTCTCCCAATATCACCAACGGGCCATCCTACCCCTTGATACTCAAAATTATGCGCATGCTCGCCTGCGTTTTCAATACTCCCAATATGCGTATGTGATTTTATGCTATCTTGTTGTTCATCTGCAAACTTTCTACCACCATCTAAACCCCGACCATTATCAAAGCCGCGTAAAAACATACCTCTAAAATCAGGAACTTTAAAAGTTTTATTGCTGTCTTTTCCCCATTTATCACCTATTGCCTCGAATAACTGCGGATAATCTTCACGCTTATAGGCTTTACCATCACATAAAAGCCAACCATTTGGCACATTTTGCATAGCAAATGTTGCAATGAATCCAGAGGGGAAACTTTCTATCTTTGGTGGTGTAGGGTTTAATAAATACCAACCCTCATGCTCTTTTATTAAAACACCATTATTGTATACTATTTCATAAATGCCATCTGTTTGAAATTCTCCACCTTCTAATGGTATAACCCCCGTATCAGTGGCTTTATAGATAAGCTTTTCTCCTATATTATTAACAGTTATTGTTGTCACGCCAATATTTACACCACAAGCTTTAAAACGTATGACGATATCATTGTTGTATTTTTTTATAGGCGAAACTGTCTTTAAGGTAATTAATGTTGTTTTATCTTCCAAATTTACTATAAAGCTTGAATTAATAGATCCACCATTATCTGCAAGATATTCGCGCACGCGCTGCATCATCGCCCGTGCACTATCATTAACAGAACTAGGCGGCTGTCCTTCTGCCCAATTAATGATACTATCTGAATAAGCATTTTCATCAGCCTTTAGAGACCAATCGTAAATATTAGACATTTTAAATCCCCCATTATTTTCATAGTTTTTCTAACAACTTCTCGTTCTGTGCACTAAAATGTGCTGCCGCTGTTGACTGGTACATCATAACCACTGCACCATCCTTATTTACGTATTTTATCTCTCTTCACTCCTTCCAATTTTATAACCTAAATTCACCAGACGCTTTTCATAACATTAGTATTAATGCTTTCTCTTCTAATGTATAATCTAACTACCTCATCTGATGTTACTTAATATCTTGTTTTGTTGCTTTGCTGTTGTTATATAATTATTTTTTAAATCTTGCATCTTGTTGCAAAATTTATAAATACTATTCAAATTTTTCCTTATTATGGATTTCATATAACCATTACTGAATGTAATAACTTATCATCCACATAGAAAGTTTCTGACTTAAACATTATCTTTTTTTATTTTTTCAATAGCTTAAATCTATCTCGTCGATATTTTATACCATATATTTTAAACAAAGAAATTCTATCTTTTAGCTATCATTTGTATTAAAATTTTAAAAATTAGCTTCAAATTTTTTATATGCTTCATTA
Source organism: Bartonella sp. AC130YNZD (assembly GCF_042196865.1). NCBI lineage: Bacteria > Pseudomonadati > Pseudomonadota > Alphaproteobacteria > Hyphomicrobiales > Bartonellaceae > Bartonella > Bartonella sp. AC130YNZD. Next base: position 86,087 of record NZ_JBHIQZ010000002.1, on the reverse strand, counting down.
TGTTTTTATTCCCACGCACATACTTTGTTCTATTTTATTCAATTTATTTCTGAAATTGTGTCACAAGATTAGCACCAATGTTTTTTTGAATAAGCTTTTGTTCAATCTAAAGGTATCACAGAAAATATATTCAATATGGACATTTGCTCCACACTTTCATTAAACTGGAAATAAAATACTTGGAAATATTAAATATCACACACCTTCACAAAATTTGAAGGTTGTATCCGATCCGGAAAAAATTAAAAAGCATAACCTCACCCCTCCTCCAATTTTTATGAACAATATCCTTGTTTTTTAAACGCCCCATAACCAACTTTTCCCCTCCCACACTTAGCACATCTCCCTCTATATATTATTATATGTATATTTTTTTTGCAAGAACAATAAATCATTCTAAACAACATCTTGCAATTATTGGTGTTCTTCTTAATTCAAGACAATATTATTTTTAATAATAAAGATTAGGTATTGTTTCACGCTTTTGTTTATCGCATTCTTAATGGGAACATCCCCTCATGAAGAATAGAATACCCCAAACAAAATATAATAATATTGCATATTACGCACTTTTTAAGAAATATTGCTCAAAATATACTCCTTTCATTTTACGACAGCGCACGTCCATGATACAATAGCAAGCCATTATAGATCATCAGCTTTAAGATTTTGAAGATACAAGTGGAATCCATCATACATTTTGTTGTCCCCCACGTTTTGACAGCCTCACATCTTAGAATGTTTATTAAATGACATTTGGCTTCCTTTCTTCAAGTGCTTTGCCCTATACGCTCCCACTTATGACGTGCAAGGAAATGTTTTTATATGAAAAGATATATGATGAGAGGATCTTATGGTATTCTGAGTTATTATTTTAATATGAAAAAAATCTCAATCAGAGCCATAAACTATCTACTTTTCCCTGATAGTCCGTTTTTAACTTTATTCTGGTTTATAAAAGCTTCAATATCATAGTTTATCATTTCATAATATCTATTTTCACTCTTAAAAACAAACCAAAATTGTTTAAAATATATTTTTATGATTGACAATATAGATATTTAAGCCAACCATATTCGTATTAACAAAAATACTTCAAGTGGGAGGAGGCATGCAAATATTAGAATAGATATTGTTTCAGTTTTTCAAAATAATTTTTCTTGAGATGTATTGGGTTTTCTTTGCTATAAAGCAATACTATCCCTATTCTTCTGAATGCTCGTAATTGATAATTTGAATACATCTCCATTAACATCATAACTCCATTAACATCGCAACCTATTTTTGAACTCTGTGTCTATAAGGAAAAAGTTTGTGCAGAAAAATACTCCATCAATCAGTTGTAGCCCCTTTCCCGCTTCACGCAAAATTTATCAACAGAGCCTTCTCTTTTCTGATGTGCGCGTACCATTGCGTGAAATTTCACTGGCTGATGGCAGTGGTGAAAAACCTTTAAACGTCTACGATACTTCTGGCCCCTACACAGATAAAGATATGATCATTGATATTACAAAAGGCCTGCCAGCAATTAGCTTGCCTTGGCTCTCTAAGCGGGATGATACTGAAACTTATCCTGCACGATTAGTTAAACCTGAAGATAATGGATTGACTTCTGATAAAAACCTTACACCAGCCTTTAAGCAAAAACGTTCTATTTTACGAGCAAAAAATGGCAAAGCAATTACACAAATGGCTTACGCACGCGCAGGCATTATTACCGAAGAAATGGAATATGTGGCTATACGAGAAAATGAAGGATTAGCAGTAGAAGAACGGCAGAATGTACCATCAAATGAAACATTTGCTGGATCAATACCAGAAATTTATACTGCGGAATTTGTTCGCAATGAAATTGCTTGTGGACGCGCCATTATCCCACAAAACATTAATCATCCAGAATGCGAACCCATGATTATTGGACGTAATTTTCGTGTTAAAATTAATGCCAATATTGGTAATTCAGCAGTGACTTCATCTATGGAAGAAGAAGTTGATAAAATGGTTTGGGCCATTCGCTGGGGAGCAGATACAGTTATGGATCTCTCAACAGGTCGAAACATTCACAATATTCGTGAGTGGATTATTCGAAATGCCCCTGTTCCCATCGGGACTGTTCCTCTGTATCAAGCACTCGAAAAAGTACAGGGTATTGCCGAAAACTTAACATGGGACATTTTCCGTGATACCCTTATTGAGCAAGCAGAGCAAGGAGTTGATTATTTTACCATTCATGCGGGATTAAGACTACCTTTTATCCCTTTGACCGTTGATCGGGTAACAGGTATTGTTTCACGAGGTGGTTCTATTATGGCAAAATGGTGTTTGCATCATCATAAAGAAAGTTTTCTTTATGAACATTTTGATGAAATTTGTGATATTGCAAAAACGTATGACATCTCTCTTTCATTGGGGGATGGATTGCGTCCTGGCTCTATTGCCGATGCCAATGATGAAGCCCAATTTGCAGAGCTTAAAACCTTGGGAGAATTGACAAAAATTGCTTGGAAAAAAGATGTACAGGTTATGATTGAAGGCCCTGGGCATGTCCCAATGCACAAAATTAAAGAAAATATGGAGCAACAATTAGATCTTTGTCATGAGGCGCCTTTTTATACTTTGGGACCTCTTACAACAGACATTGCTCCTGGTTATGACCATATTACATCAGCAATTGGTGCCGCTATGATTGGATGGTTTGGAACTGCTATGTTGTGTTATGTAACACCTAAAGAACACCTAGGACTGCCCGATAGGAATGACGTAAAAACTGGTGTGATTACTTATAAAATTGCTGCTCATGCCGCAGACCTTGCCAAAGGTTTGCCTAGAGCACAATTGCGCGATAATGCTCTTTCGCGTGCACGATTTGATTTTAGATGGCATGATCAATTTAACCTTTCTCTTGATCCAGAAACAGCCTGTGCCTTTCATGATGAGACAATGCCTAAAGAAGCCCATAAATTGGTGCATTTTTGTTCCATGTGTGGACCAAAGTTCTGTTCTATGCGTATTTCCCATGATATTCGTGAGGCAGCCGCAATAAGAAAAACAAAAGGGGAAGGTATGATCGCCATGGCCGAAAAATATCAGAAAAATGGTGACCTTTATATGGAAATTGTTCCTCCTCAAAAAAAGAAAGTAAATAGTTGAAGAACATTCTTATCAAAGGTGCAGGTGTAGGCGGCTTAACAGCTGCCTTTATGTTAAAGCAAAAAGGTGCTTCTGTTACTGTATCAGCCCCCTCTCATTCACCTATAGGAAGTGCTAGTTGGTATGCAGGAGGAATGCTCGCACCTTACTGTGAAAGGGAAAGTGCAGAACAAATTGTTGAAGATCTTGGTGTACAAGCTATACAATGGTGGCGTAAAACGCTCCCCAACCTTGTCATACAAAAAGGTACTTTAGTGGTTGCACCTACACGAGATAGAGGAGAGCTTGAACGATTTTCTGTGCGTACGCATAATCACAAAACCATAGATAATACAGAAATAGCTCATCTTGAACCAGATCTTGCTGAACGTTTTAACTGTGCACTCTTTTATGAAAATGAAGCCCATATTGACCCTCGCAAAGCACTTATGGCTTTAAAAGAAAAGCTTCTCAACAATGGAGCCTGTTTTGTTGATGTAGAGAAGGCTGAAAAAAATTTTGATATTGTTATTGATGCGACAGGAATAGCACGTTTAGGAAAAGATAAAAATATACGGGGCGTACGCGGTGAAATGCTTCTCGTGCGCTGCACCGATATTAAAATTTCGCGTCCAATTCGTCTTCTTCACCCACGATTTCCTCTTTACATTGTACCTCGACAAGATAATATTTTTATGATTGGTGCAACGATGATTGAAAGTGACTTTGATGGTGCAATCTCTGTAAGATCAATGATGGAACTGCTCAACGCGGCTTATACTTTACATCCTGCTTTTGCTGAAGCAGAAATTATTGAATCTGGCGTTGGTGTTCGTCCATGTTATCCTAATAACTTCCCTTCTGTGCATAAAGATGGTAACTTTATTTCTATTAATGGATTTTATAGACATGGTTTTCTGTTGTCTCCAGAAATGGCAAAACGAGCAATGAAATTGGCATTGGAATAAAGCATGCAAATATTTGTTAATGGTGAAACAGTCCAAACAGAAGTTATGACTCTCGGTCTCTTGCTTGAAGAATTGGGGTATGAAGGGAATTGGCTTGCAACTGCTGTTAATGCTGAAGTTGTTCCTATAGATGCACGAAGCCAATTTGTCTTGCATGAAGGAGATAAAATTGAAATTTTAAGCCCAATGCAAGGAGGCTAAAATTATGCTGAATCTTTATGGACGACAATTCTCTTCCCGTCTTCTATTAGGTACAGCGCAATATCCTTCACCAGCAATCCTTCGTGATGCTATTCATAAATCGAATACGGAAATTGTAACTGTTTCCTTGCGCCGTGAAACTGCAGGAGGAAAACAAGGTGGACAATTTTGGCAATTTCTTCAAGATCTTGGGGTAACAGTGCTTCCTAATACTGCTGGTTGTTATACTGTTAAAGAAGCCGTAACCACAGCGCAATTAGCAAGAGATCTTTTTAAAACAGCTTGGATTAAACTCGAAATTATCGGTAATTCAGACACCTTACAGCCAAATATTTTTTCCTTAATCGAAGCTGCTCAAATTTTAAACAATGAAGGTTTCAAAATTTTTGCCTATACAACGGATGATCTCATTGTTGCTGAAAAACTTTTCGACATTGGTTGCCGTGTTATTATGCCTTGGTGTGCTCCTATTGGTTCTGCCAAAGGACCTCATAATACTGATGGATTGCGTTCTATTCGTGCTTACCTTCCTGATGCTACTCTTGTTATTGATGCCGGCATTGGACGCCCATCACATGCCGCCATTGCGATGGAACTAGGTTATGATGCAGTACTGCTTAATACCGCAGTTGCTAAAGCAGCTGATCCTGTCTTAATGGCTGAAGCATTTTCTAAAGCTGTTCAAGCAGGACGTATGGGATATAAAGCTGGCATGATCGAAGCACGCAATGTAGCAGTCCCTTCAACACCAATCATTGGAAAAGCGGTATTTTCATGAAACTGGATCCATTTTACCTCATCGTTGATAACGCTGATTGGATTGAACGTTTGTTTCCTCTTGGTATCAAGCTCGTACAATTGCGTATGAAACATGAAAATCAACAAATAATCCGTCAACATATTAAGCGTGCAAAAAACATATGCAATAAATTGGGAGCACAATTAATTATTAATGATCATTGGGAAATAGCAATTGATGAAAAGTGTAATTTTATTCATCTGGGACAAGAAGACCTGAGCAATGCTGATCTTCACGCAATTCGTAAAAGTGGTATAAAAGTTGGTCTTAGTACACATGATGAATATGAATTGGATACCGCACTCTCTGCTAATCCTGAGTATATTGCACTTGGTCCTATTTATCCGACAATCTTAAAAAAAATGAAATGGATGCCGCAAGGACTAGAGAAAATCAAACAATGGAGAAAGCGGATTGGTGCTTTACCTTTGGTGGGTATTGGTGGTTTAACACCAGAACGCGCAGTTGGTGTTTTAAAAGCAGGAGCAAATAGTGCTGCTGTTGTGACTGATATTATCCTCCATAAAAAACCTGAAGAACGTGTACAGCAGTGGATAAAAGTGACACAAACATGGCGTTGATACCTTCCATTCTTATTGTTGCGGGCACTGATCCAACAGGAGGTGCTGGTATTGTTCGTGATATAGAAACCACTGCGCATTTTCAAATAAAAGCAAATTTAGCAATTACTTGTGTTAACGTACAAGATGATAATCGCGTTGTCGAAATCATTCCAATGCGCGGTGACCTCGTCGCTGCGCAAATGCGTGCTGCCCTAGAAGCAAATCCAATAAGCGCAATAAAAATCGGTATGACGGGGACAAAAGCAATTATAGCAGCAATCTGTAACGTACTCAAAGACTATCCCCATGTTCCAGTTATTTTGGACCCTGTACTTGTCGCTTCATCAGGAGGAAAACTAATAACGGAAACAATCATCGACACTATGATCGATAAACTGCTTCCTCATGTTGATCTTTTAACACCGAATAGAGAAGAACTCTCTCTTCTTAGCCAAAGTCCATTGGTATCTCATGATAAGCAAGCAATACAACAAGCAAAAAAACTTTTGTCATTGGGAGCTCGCTCTATTTTAGTAAAAGGGGGACATGCAGAAGGTCCTCTTGCAATTGATAGCTTCATTGACAAAACTGAAGTCATAAATATCTCTACTCCACGTTTAAAAGGAACAATGCGAGGAACAGGTTGCATTCTTTCAAGCGCTATTGCAGCGCATTTGGCATTAAATGAACCTCTCATTTCAGCTGTAAAAAAAGCAAAAGCATATATCCACACATTGCTTTTAACCCATTGTAAAAATAGTTTATAACGTCTTAGTATTTTCTTATATAAAAGTAATATTTATATATTTCAATTAATATATTTAATATTTTTAATAAAAGTTATTAAAAAAATATAATAATATAATAATATAAAATTTATACTTTATTTTATAAATAAAATAATACAAAATTCACTTTCATTAAGTATTAAATATAGAATATAATAATAAAAAATGTTATCACACCACTTGCATTCAGTAAAAGATTCTTTTATTATGAGTGAGTTTAGTCTGTTTAAAAATTTGAAATAGCGCAATTTAAATAAATTATACATTTAAAGATGCATATAATCGCGAACATTCGCATTTTACGATTTGCCTTTTTTGTGAAAAGAAAGAATCCTATCAGCGTTCTTATACACTAATGGCTAGCGAATACATTTAATAAAACTTGAAGGATAATTTTGTTTGATCTATAATCGCTAGATCATTAGAAAAAGTAAAATGTTAAATCAAACGCCGTGCTCAATTTCCTATGAAGAACTCTTAAACTTTTATAAAGAAAGTGGTGCGGATGCCGTTCTGACAGATTTTCCTATTGATCGTTTTAAGCAGTCTGCTTGTTCAGAGAGAAAATTAATATCTGTTGTGAACATTTCTCATAATCAACAAGCATCTCCCAAAACATCTCCAACCGTAAAATTAGATCATCATCAGCTGCATAACTCTAGGACTATACAAAATGAATCCACTGCTATAGAGAGTGCAAAAAATGCAAAAACACTTGATGAATTAAAATCTGCTCTCCTTGCATTTAATGGCTGTTCATTAAAATTGACAGCAAAAAATACCTGTTTTTCAGATGGAACTGCAGGAAGCCCCCTGATGCTTATAGGCGAAGCACCAGGACGAGACGAGGACATACAAGGAATTCCTTTTGTGGGAAAAGCTGGGATGTTGCTTAATAAAATCCTCGCATCAATTGGCTTAACAAGAAATAATGTTTACATTGCCAACACTATTCCTTGGCGTCCACCAGGAAATCGTACACCAACACCAAGAGAAGTTGCCTTGTGCCGCCCTTTTATTGAACGGCACATTTATTTAGCGCGTCCTCGTGTTCTTATAGCACTGGGAAGCGTTGCTGCACAGTTTCTTACTGGATCTCAAAATGGGATTATCCGAACAAGAGGGAAATGGCATATCTATGAAAGCGAGGATAATATAAAAATACCTGTTATGCCAACTTTCCATCCAGCTTACCTTCTTAGAACCCCTAGTCAAAAGAAGCTTACATGGATAGACTTCTTAGAAGTAAAAAATCGCCTCGACAGCCTTTTGTAATTCTTTAATCCTATATTGCTTCTAAAATTAACACACCCTTCTTTAACTCTTAAAATACAAATGGGAAAAAACTATGAAACAGCTAATAACATCTATTTATCGTTTGGAAGACTACCAACCAACCCCTTACGTTATCCCTAAAACACAACTTTCTTTCCAATTAGCACCGACAAAAACCTATGTTACAGCCATATTGTCTATTGAATCCCGTCACGATACAAAAGAATTAACACCTCTAGTTCTTTCTGGTGATGATCTTACTTTAATTTCCGTTTCTATTAATGATGAGATATTAGCCCCAAACACTTATAAAGTGACGCCTTCACGTTTAGAAATTACAACGCCACCAACGGCTCCTTTTACATTGAAATTGGTTACGGAACTGAATCCTGAAAGCAACCGCCAACTTATGGGGCTTTATCTTTCAAATGGTGTTTATTGCTCACAATGCGAATCGGAAGGTTTTCGTCGTATTACTTATTTTTACGACCGACCAGATGTTCTTTCTACCTATAGAGTGAAAATTGAAGCAGATATCCAAACAATCCCAATCTTGCTTTCAAATGGTAATCTGGTGGAAACAGGAACTTTAGAGAATAATCGCCATTTTGCCATTTGGGAAGATCCTTATCCCAAACCATCTTATCTCTTTGCTTTAGTAGGTGGAGATCTTGATAAGTTAGAAGACCATTTTACAACTGTATCTGGACGATGTATCGAGCTTGGTATCTATGTAGAAAAAGGAAAAACCGAATGCGCAACCTATGCAATGGATGCTCTTAAACGTTCCATGCGTTGGGATGAACAATGTTTCGGACGCGAATATGATCTTGATGTTTTCAATATTGTTGCTGTGTCCGACTTTAACATGGGAGCAATGGAAAACAAAGGCCTTAACGTTTTTAATGATAAATATGTTCTTGTCGATTCTGAAACAGCAACCGATCAGGATTATAGAAATGTTGAACGTGTCATTGCACATGAATATTTCCATAATTGGAGCGGTAATCGTGTTACCTGTCGCGATTGGTTTCAACTCTGTTTAAAAGAAGGATTCACTGTTTATCGTGATCAGGAATTTTCATCAGATCAAAATGTACGCAGCCTACAGCGAATTGAAAATGTAAAAGCATTAAAAGCGACGCAATTTGCAGAAGACGCAGGACCTCTTGCGCATCCTGTACGTCCTCGTCAATATAGCCAAATTAATAATTTTTACACCACAACTGTTTATGAAAAAGGTGCTGAAGTTGTTCGCATGATACGAACTATTTTAGGTCCTACTCTGTTTCGTAAAGGCACTGATCTTTATTTTCAACGTCATGATGGACAAGCTTGTACAATTGAAGATTTTATTACCTGTTTTGCTGAAGTGTCTGGTCAAGACTTCTCCCAATTCATGCTATGGTATGAACAAGCAGGAACACCCAATGTAGAAATCGATAGTCATTATAGCGATGGTGTTTTAACAATTCATACAAAGCAACATATTCCCGCAACCCCACAACAAAATACAAAAAAGCCTATGCTTATCCCTATCGTATTTGGCTTGTTAGGATCTAACGGAGAAAACCTCACCTATGAAGCAGATACAGATATTCAATCAGATGTTATGCTTTTATCCAAGGAAAGCCAAACGTTTACATTAAAGGGACTGCGTGAAAAACCCGTTTTATCACTGCTGCGAGACTTTTCAGCACCAATCATTCTACACACTCCATTCAATGAAAGAGAACTTATTTTTCTTGCACAACATGATGACAATCACATCAATCGCTGGCAATCTCTTAATCATTTAATGACGCAAGCTTTGATTCACAGCATTCAAGATAAAACACAAGAAAAAGCAACACTCCCTTCTGCTTTGCTAAAGCTGATTGAAACGATCATAACAGATGAAACCTTAGAGCCTGAATTTCGTGCCTTCTGTTTAAATTTACCTAGTGAAGTTGAGCTTGCTCATACAATCGGTAAAAATATTGATCCAGATCGTATTCATTATGTCCGCCATCAGTTTTTAGCTTCACTTGCACAAACTCATCAAGATCTCTTAACAAAATTCTATGGACAAATGCAAACCCAAGAGCCCTATTCACCAAACACAGCACAAGCTGGAAAGCGAGCATTAAAGAATATCATACTGGATTACCTTTCCATTGCTGAAGCCAATCCAAATCGAGCTGCTATACAGTATGCAACAGCTGATAATATGACTGACCGTATGGCGAGTATCGCTGTTCTCGTGAAGCGTTTTAATGAAAGTGAGCAGGCACAAAATGCCTTAAATGATTTTGAAAACCGCTATCGGCATGACCCTTTGGTCATGGATAAATGGTTTTCTATTCAAGCAATGGTTGCTGGCACATCAACACTCGAGAATGTTCAAAAGCTCATGCAACATCCGCTTTTTTCACAAGATAATCCTAATCGTGTACGTTCCCTAATCGGTGTTTTTGCCTCTAACAATCTCACGGGCTTTAATAGGATGGATGGAGCGTCTTATCATTTTCTTTGCCAAGTCATTTTGGAAATTGACAAAAAAAATCCACAGCTTGCTTCACGATTATTAACAATGATGCGCTCTTGGCGACAATTAGAACCTATTCGACAACAAAAACTTGAAACTGAATTAAAAATGATTGCTGCTGCGCCAAAATTATCAAGCGATGTTGCTGATATCATCAACCGTCTGCTCACTTGAAACAAAAAAATATTTTAAATCAATATGCTATAATATTTTTTTAAATAAATTCTATAAACTATTCGATCATCATTAAATCTATAAACAGGCAATCTAAGCCTGTTTATAGATCACGTTTAAAGTACTTTTTTCTTTTCATATTCCAAAATCATAAAAGTAAAATTATTTTTTTTAAAAAAAAGACTGGACAGAAGACTCCTGTTTTGATTCATTGCACTCGATGGGGTTACTATGAATATCGAAGCAGTTTTTAAATCACATTATTCCAGAATTAAAGGAACGCGAGATGGCTAAATTGGACGCATATAATGCGCCAAGGGAGGTGTATGCTGATTCAAAATCAAGCGCTCAAAGTCGCAAGGAGCGGACAGAGCGTACCAATCTATTTTCTGGTTCTTCCTATAAAAAACTTCTTTTTATTGAACCTTGGCTGCGACGTTCACTCCCATTTGTAATTCTTGCATTTCTTGTTATACTAGCAGCAATCCGTTTCCTATCAATCTATGATTGGCGCAACACAATTGATAAAAACACGCATTCTACCATCACTCTCTTAGCTTCTCATATTACCAATACAATCGACCGTGACTTACTTGCCGCCACTCGACAAGGAAAAGCTGCTGCTCTTTCTCATAATCATTTACAAAATATCCTAACCAATTTTCGTAACAAAGGTTTTATAAAAACAAACGCTGTTATTGCTATTGTCGATCAAAAAGGCAATGTCCTAGCTTCATCAAGTTCCGAGATTGTCTTAGGAAAACCCTTACAGGATTTTACCTCTGAAAGCATTACTTTACAAGCTCTAGGAAAACATGCTGGAATCATGAAAATTACAATAGGAAAAGATATTCCTGCTCTTGCTTCCTTCCAGCAAACAGAAAATGGACAATATGGGGTATTCATCAGTGAAAAAATACAACATATTTACATGGAATGGCGGAAAGCTCTCTCGTTAAATATAACCATGTTCATTGGAACTAGTGGCGTTATCCTCGCTCTTCTTTATGCTTATTATAACCAAATTGTACGAGCACGCAAAACAGATCTTGTTTCAGAAAAAATTCAAAACCGTATTGATATGGCAATGATGCGTGGACGCTGTGGACTATGGGATTGGAATATGGCAAGTGGACGCGTCTACTGGTCACGAGCAATGTACGAAATGCTCGGCTATGTCCCTCAAGATGCATTGCTCTCAATTTCCCAAATTAGCGCCATTATCAATCCAAATGATGCGAATTTTTTTGACCTTGCTCAGGAATTAATGAGCGGTAAAAAAAAGCATATCGATATTAACGTTCCTATGCGTCATGCTGATGGTCATTATGTATGGATGCGCATTCGTGCCGAAGTGACTGAAGAAGAAGAACCCCATTTGGTTGGTATTTCTTTCGATATTAGTGAACAGCAACAATTGGCTGAACAAACGGCGCAAGCCGACCTTCGTATCCGTGATGCGATTGAAAACATTTCAGAATCTTTCGTCTTGTGGGATGCTGAAGGACGTTTAGTCATGTCCAACAGCAAATTTTGCGAATATGCCGCTATTCCTAAACAAATTCTACAATCAGGGATCCAACGTGCAACCGTTGAAGCCATGGCACGCCCTGCACTCAGTGAATATCCCCTTAAAGATGATGGTACTGGTAACTTAACCAGTATTCGCCAAACGGCAGATGGTTGTTGGCTCAAAATTAACGAACGACGAACCCAAGATGGAGGATTGGTTTGTATTGGTACTGACATTTCTGAGCTTAAACAACAACAGGAAAAATTTGAAGACAGTGAAAGGCGTCTTTTTTCTTTCATTCAAGAACTCAAGCGCGCGCGAGGGAGTGCTCAACAACGCGCAACAGAAGTTGAAAAACTTAATAAAAGTTTGAAAGCAGAAAAAGAACGCGCCGAAAGCGCTAATAAGGCTAAATCAGAATTTTTAGCCAATATGTCTCATGAATTGCGCACGCCTCTGAATGCTATTCTTGGTTTTTCAGACATCATGTTGCAATCAACTTTTGGTCCTCTTGGTTCACAACGCTATAAGGAATATATGCATGATATTTACAATTCAGGAACCCATCTTCTAACCCTTATCAATGACATCCTTGATATGTCAAAAATCGAAGCAGGAAGATTTACGCTTGATTGTAAAAATACCGATCTTGAGCCCATCATTAGTGAAGCAGTACGAACATTAACGCCTCAAGCTCAAGAAAAAAATATTGTTGTTACAACAAACATTACCCCAGAACTTCATGCTGAAGTTGATGGTCGTGCAATGAAACAGATTTTCCTTAATCTCATCTCTAATGCCGTTAAATTTACGCCTTCTGGTGGAAATATTGATGTCTGCGCTTTCAAGAAAAAAAATAATCTTATTTTTAAAATTACAGATACAGGTGTTGGTATTCCCCAATCAGCAATTAAAAAACTTGGGCAACCTTTTGAACAAGTTGAAAATCAGCTTACTAAATCTCATACGGGCTCAGGTCTTGGCTTAGCCATTTCACGCTCCTTGCTAGAACTCCACAAAGGAAAACTTGAAATTACTTCAAAAGAAATGAAAGGAACAACTGTAACGATTATAATGCCCATCACACAAAGTTAAATTTCTCCATTTTGTTCTCGTTGTAGTAAAATCTGTTTCCGTTTGTCCCCCCAACGATACCCTGAAATAAAACCATTTTTACGTACAACACGATGACAAGGAATGATAACAGCCAATTCGTTACGTGCACAGGCATTAGCAACGGCACGAAAAGCTTTCGGCATACCAATACGGCACGCTAAGATTTCATAGGAAATTGTTTCACCACATGGTATATCACATAATAATGCCCATACTTGTCGTTGAAAAACTGTACCATTTATATCTAAGGGAAAATTATATTTTTTTACCAGCTTAGGTGTTTCTATCATGGCTATAATATGGGCAACTTCTCTCTTAAATGTATTGTCACCTACAACTTGTTGTGCATCACCAAAGCGTATCGTAAACTCCTGTAATAATTGCTCTATAGTGTCTCCTAACGCTATATGACAAATCCCTTTTTGAGACCTAGCCACCAAAAGCTTTCCTATTGATACATCTTTCAAACAGAATCTCGTTTGGGAAATGTTCAGCATTTTAGCCTTCTTTATATTTTAAATAAGTAAGGAGAGTATTCACTATCTTTTAAAAACAAACAAAATCATTCTGAAATTATATCCTTAGCCATTGTATTAAAATACACTCTCACCCTTTTATGAAATGGAAAGATACATAGATTGACTGTCTTCCTACCCTAAAACGGAAACTTCGACCAGAGCCGATCTATCAACAATCTTGCTTTTTATATAACAGATTCCAACAGAAACCATTTTATATGGTTTATTTCATAAGCTCTCTACAGACAAATCCTGTCCTGAATTCTATCATACACTCTAACAAAAAAACACCTTAATGTGGTAAATTTTCATACCTTATATCACAGCTCTAAACGGCAGTATTTTACGGAACAACACGATAAGTTTCCTATTTCATTTTACGAAATCCCATCGAACCATAAATAATGGGCTTATGTCTTACAAGCAACAGAAAAAGCGCGTGCTCTCTTAGGCAAAAAACGTCATAAAACACAAAATATGCAGGCAATGGATTGGAAAGATGTTCTGGCTTTTTATGCTCCACGTATGCTTGAATATTCTAATTTGTTGGAGCACTGTTATTATTTTTTTATCAAAGGTCATACTTTTGATAGACTGATGAGATGACTCAACTCAAAAAAGAAATTTATCTTCAATTTTATGAAAAAAAGCATGGAAAAGGTATTTTAATGCTTACTTTCTTTGTCACTTAACTTATAAAATGATTGTAGCCTCAGAACTGAAATATTTTGCCCGCAACAATCGCACATAGATTTGTCATAGGAAAAAGTCATGCCCAAACGCACAGATATAAAATCTATTCTTATCATCGGAGCAGGACCTATTATCATTGGTCAGGCATGTGAATTTGATTATTCAGGCACTCAAGCCTGTAAAGCATTAAAAGAAGAAGGTTACCGAATTATTTTGGTAAATTCTAATCCTGCCACGATTATGACAGATCCAGATCTAGCTGATGCAACTTATATAGAGCCCATTACTCCTGAAATAGTTGCCAAAATTATTGCCCACGAGCGTCCCGATGCCCTTTTACCCACTATGGGAGGACAAACAGCCCTCAATACTGCTTTATCATTAAAGCGTATGGGGATTTTAGACCGCTATCATGTTGAAATGATAGGAGCCAATGCTGATGCTATTGATAAAGCTGAAGATCGTGCTTTATTCCGCCAAGCGATGGCAAAAATCGGTTTGGAAACGCCACGCTCTATGTTAGCCAATGCAACAGAACTGAAAGAAGAAAATCGCCAACAACACGCAAAAACGTGTGCTGAACTTAAAGCAAAGCTTTCTGGTGCTGCGCTTGACAAAGCACTCGAAGAACTTGAGCGCAACTGGCGACATACCGAAGCTGATCGCAAACAACATTATATCGCCCATGCAACAGCAAAAGCAGTTCAAGCTCTTGATGTTGTCGGGCTTCCAGCTATTATTCGTCCTTCATTTACCCTTGGTGGAACTGGTGGTGGAATTGCTTATAACCGCTCTGAATTCTATGAAATTATTGAACGTGGGCTTGAAGCTTCACCAACAACAGAAGTATTAATTGAAGAAAGTGTTTTAGGGTGGAAAGAATATGAGATGGAAGTTGTTCGTGATAAGAACGACAATTGTATCATCGTTTGTTCTATTGAAAACATTGATCCAATGGGGATTCATACCGGTGATTCGATCACTGTAGCACCTGCTCTCACCTTAACCGATAAAGAATATCAATGTATGCGTAATGCTTCGATTGCTGTTTTGCGTGAAATTGGCGTTGAAACGGGGGGATCCAATGTACAGTTTGCTGTCAATCCTGAAAATGGGCGCCTCATTGTTATTGAAATGAATCCGCGTGTTTCTCGCTCTTCAGCGCTTGCCTCAAAAGCAACGGGGTTTCCCATTGCTAAAGTAGCGGCTAAACTGGCTGTTGGTTATACACTTGATGAATTAAAAAATGATATCACGGGTGGTGCAACACCAGCATCATTTGAGCCTTCTATTGACTATATTGTGACAAAAATTCCTCGTTTTGCGTTTGAAAAATTTCCCGGTTCATCACCTGTCCTCACAACTGCGATGAAATCTGTAGGAGAAGTCATGGCAATTGGACGCACTTTTCAAGAATCATTACAAAAAGCACTCCGTGGACTTGAAACAGGGCTTACGGGTCTTGATGAAATTGTGATTCCAGAGCATGCTGAAGGTGATGAAAAAAGTTCTATACGCTCCGCCATTGCCATACCAAGCCCTGATCGTCTACGCTATATTGCTCAAGCCATGCGCACAGGCTTACCCTTAAACGAGATTCACCAAATTAGCAAAATTGATCCGTGGTTTTTAGAACAAATAGCCTCCATCATTGAAATGGAGCAGCGTATCCGCATTCATGGATTACCCCAAGACGCAGATAACTTACGTATGTTAAAAGCTATGGGCTTTTCAGATGCGCGATTAGCCTCCCTTACAGGGAAAGAACCTGATTATATCGCAGCTTTACGCAAATCACTGAATGTTAAACACGTCTTCAAACGGATTGATACTTGTGCCGCTGAATTTTCTTCTCCTACAGCCTATATGTATTCAACATATGAAGTTCCCTTTGCAGGTGTAGAGCACTCGGAAGCACACGTTTCTGAACGTAAAAAAATTGCTATTTTAGGCGGTGGACCAAACCGCATTGGGCAAGGTATTGAATTTGATTACTGTTGCTGCCACGCTGCTTTTGCACTGCGTGATGCAGGATTTGAAGCGATTATGATTAACTGTAATCCTGAAACAGTTTCAACCGACTATGATACCTCTGATCGCCTTTACTTTGAATCTTTAACAACAGAAGACGTTATCGCTATTTTAGAAGCAGAACAGGAAAAAGGAGATTTGGTTGGAGTCATCGTCCAATTTGGCGGACAAACACCCTTAAAATTGGCAAGCGCTCTAGAAAAACACAATATCCCCATCCTAGGTACTTCACCTGACGCTATCGACTTAGCAGAAGATAGAGACCGCTTTCAAAAACTGTTATTTAAACTTAATTTAACACAACCTCAAAATGGTATTGCCCACTCCATTGAACAAGCACGCCTCATTGCCCACGAACTAGGCTTCCCTTTGGTTGTACGTCCCTCTTATGTTTTAGGAGGACGTGCTATGCAAATTATTCGTGATGAACGTAGCTTACAAAATTATTTACTTGAAAGTGTCCCTGAATTAATTTCAGAAGATATCAAAGTCCGTTATCCTAACGACACAACAGGACAAATCAATATATTGCTTGGTAAAAATCCGCTTCTCTTTGATACCTATTTAACAGAAGCAATTGAAGTAGATGTTGATTGTCTATGTGATGGCAAAGAAACACTAATCGTTGGTATTATGGAACATATTGAAGAAGCTGGTATCCACTCTGGTGATTCAGCATGTTCTCTACCAGTCCATACGCTCTCAAATAAAATAGTTACTGAATTAGAGCGCCAAACCAAAGCATTAGCCCAAGCACTTCATGTTCGCGGCTTAATGAATGTACAATATGCTATAAAAGATGACACCATTTATGTCTTAGAAGTCAATCCCCGTGCTTCACGTACTGTCCCATTTGTTGCAAAAACGATTGGTCGCCCTATTGCTAAAATGGCTGCACGTATTATGGCAGGAGAAACGCTTCATGATGCTCTTCAAGCTTATGGTGGATTACCTTCTTTGCAAAAAAAACAACATATTGCCGTCAAGGAAGCAGTATTTCCTTTTGCTCGTTTTTCAGGTGTTGATACACTTCTTGGTCCAGAAATGCGCTCAACCGGTGAAGTTATGGGACTTGACTATGAATTTTCGCTTGCTTTTGCTAAAGCCCAACTTGGAGCTGGTGTAAAACTCCCTAAAGAAGGAACTTTGTTCGTTTCTGTAAGAGATGAAGATAAAAAACGCATCTTAAATCCTGTAAAACGTTTAACTGAGCTTGGCTTTTCTGTTGTCGCCACAAGTGGAACACAAAAATTTCTCACCGAACACCACGTTGAAGCAAAAAAAATCAACAAAGTTCTAGAGGGACACCCCCATATTGAAGATGCTATTCGTAATCGCCAAATTCAATTAATTTTTAATACAACTAGTACTGCCAGTGCCATCTCAGACTCAAAATCATTACGTTATGCAGCACTCATGCAAAATGTTCCCTATTATACAACAATAGCTGGAGCCGAAGCCGTCGTAGAAGCGATCAAAGCACTCAAAAAAAGGCACCTTGAGGTACGTTCACTACAAAGTTATTTTAGTTGATTTTTTTTCTACTTAACAAAATGTACACTGTTTTCTTATTTTTTCTTTATATAAAAATTGATTAAGACTTGCTTTTTGTTCTAAAAACTTTTATAGAGGTTTCATCGAATTTTCGGTTACGTGACTTTCTTTCCTGTGCAATCTGCACTTTCGACGAAACTTCTCCCACCTAATTTCGATCTACAACCGTATTGAAGGAATAAAAGCTTCAATGCTCAATATAATTATATATTCTAAGGAGTTTCCTATGTCTACAGGAACAGTTAAGTGGTTTAATACAACAAAAGGTTTCGGATTCATTCAGCCTAGTGATGGTAGTGCAGATGTATTTGTACACATTTCTGCCGTCGAGCGTTCAGGTCTAAACAGTCTTAATGAAGGGCAAAAAATCTCTTATGATGTTCTTCAAGATCGTCGTTCAGGAAAATTTGCCGCTGGTAACCTTGCAGCACTTTAAAGTTTAAATTCTGCAATATTTTATTTAGAAATCTTCGTCTGTAACGACGAAGATTTTTTATTTTGTATAAAGCATTATTTTACCTTGTTAAAATAAAAGACTGTTTATCTCCTTTGCACAATTCATCAAACCTCTTTTATACTTCCTCAAAAACTTTCATAAAATCTATGAAGAGATTATCTTGTAAAATATCTCAAAAAAGAAGAATATAAAGCCCGTGTAAGAGTATTTTGGAAGTTTTTTATTGCATACAATATAATCTCTTATAGAATATCCTTAAAGCAATAACCATTTGTTGATATAATATAAGGATTTTAAATTATGGCTTTTATTGCCGACAAACTGTCTCGTATCAAACCTTCTGCAACAATTGCTGCTTCTCAAAAGGCCCGTCATTTAAAAGCATTAGGGCGCAATGTTATTGCTTTAAGTGCTGGAGAGCCAGACTTTGATACCCCAGACAACATCAAAAACGCGGCTATTGAAGCTATTCGAAGGGGAGAAACAAAATACCCTCCCATATCAGGAATTCCAGAATTGCGCCAAGCAATTTCTGCAAAGTTTAAAAGAGAAAATAACCTTCTTTATCAACCAGAACAAATTATTGTTGGTACCGGTGGAAAACAAATTCTCTTTAATGCATTCATGGCAACTTTGAATAAAGGAGATGAGGTCATCATTCCATCCCCTTATTGGGTTAGTTATCCAGAAATGGTCGCACTCAACGATGGTACGCCTGTCTTTTTAGAAACAAAAGCCGAATTTTCTTATAAACTCCAACCACAAGAGCTAGAAGCTGCCATTACCCCCAAAACCAAATGGTTCATCTTTAACTCTCCTTCAAATCCATCAGGTGCCGCTTATACACATAATGAATTGAAAAAACTTACAGATGTTTTAGTAAAATATCCTCATGTTTATATCCTTTCCGATGATATATATGAACATCTCACATATGAGGGTTTTACCTTTGTGACTCCAGCTCAAGTAGAACCAGCGCTTTATGAGCGTACACTCACAATGAATGGTGTTTCTAAAGCCTATGCGATGACGGGATGGAGAATCGGTTATGCAGGCGGACCACAAGAATTAATTAAAGCCATGGATACCATTCAAGGACAGCAAACATCTGGAACAAGTGTCATTTCACAATGGGCTGCGGTTGAAGCACTCAACGGGCCACAAAACTTTATTGCTAAAAATAAAAGTATTTTTCAAGCACGCCGTGATCTCGTTGTCTCCATGCTAAATCAAGCTCCTGGCATTCACTGTCCAACGCCTGAGGGTGCTTTTTATGTTTATCCTTCTTGCACCGGACTTATTGGAAAGAAAACACCCAATGGTCAACGTATTACAAATGATGAAGACTTTGCCATAGCGCTTCTAGAAACAGAAGCTGTTTCTGTCGTCCAAGGATCTGCTTTTGGACTTGGATCAACTTTTCGTATTTCTTATGCAACATCAGAAGAATTACTTGAAAAAGCTTGTATACGTATACAGCGTTTTTGCAACAGTTTAATTTAAAATTTTGAATATCATCGCTTGTGATTGTTTTTTGCCGAATGTTAGTATATCCGAGAAAATATCTGAAACTGTGTCATGGTCTAAATCTATCGATTCAGCAAAAATATCTATGAATAAACACAAAAATAGATGCTGTAGATAAAGATCAAAAAAATCTAGCTATCAAATAAATGAATCGGTCTATTATCATAAGAGATGACAAACCTATTCTACTTTCTCCATTCAATTTATAACTCTAAAAAAGACCGAGAACTTTTAAACACAATTGCCCTTATAATCAAAGGCCCTTACAATAAAATCTCTTCTATTTCTCAGCTTCTTCTTCGTCCTAAAACGAAGAAGAAGCCACCTCCCATCGTTGTGTAAACAATACAGTTTCCTTTAAGTTCTATTTAATAACTACTTGATTTACTTCATAGGCTTTATGAACAAGACCTGCCTTAAATATTCACCTCACATTCTAATAAAAAGCACTTCATGTATAAGGTTTTAAATATTTTATATCACGCCCCTAAAAGACAGACTTTTACAGTACAATAGAATACCCCCTCTCAAACTCCTCATTGAATTTTAGTATTCTTAAAAAATTATTGGATATCCACCAGTTTCGAAATTTTTTCTTTATCATCTTCCCATATATTGCAATTTCTAGGGACTCTTTCAAAAATTAAAAAAAAAGCCGGACATATATCCGGCAAATTTGGAAAATCCTCAGAGATAAAATCAATCTGATAGACCTTCGTAAGGGAACACTCAAGAAAACGAAACTGGGAGGCAACATAATCAAGAGATAGTATTCTATGTCATTTTATAAGGAAAAGCACAACAAAGACTTAAGCGTATCTGCTATGCAATAAACACATAGCTTTAAATTTGTCTCCATCATGCACCACTCTCTTTAATTAAATAGTAAAAATGTTAACTACACCATCACACGATTGTCCATTTTTCAATATATAATAACCCTCATGGTTGCTAGTATTCATAAAAAACATTTATCCCTCTTTTCAAAAATATTTACCCGCACAGCTAATTATTCCTTATAAATTAAGATATTAATATTAAAAAGACCACTGGCGAGCTTTTAAAAAAATATAATCTCGAAAAGCATTTAACCTTGCCAAATTCTTTAAATTATAAGGATAACAAAAAAAAGTATCAAAAGAAGGAATATCAACCATATCAGGAAAAAGACGCACTAAATGCTCATCATTATTGACGATATAATCAGGAAGCACAGCAATCCCAAGATCACGCATAAGCGCATTCTTTATTGAGATGATATTGTTGATTTGTAAAACTGAAACGCGCAATGATCCATCACTTCTACCAGCCTTTTCCAACCAATTTAAACCAGACAAATAAGGTGGAACAGGTTCACCGAACGAAATAATACGATGCTCATCGAGATCAGACAATTTTTCCGGCTTTCCATAATTTGCAATATACTTTTCCGAAGCATAAACATGCATATGAATTGTAAAGAGTTTTCTTTGTATAAGATCAGGTTGTTTGGGTTGATGTAAGCGAACAGCACAGTCCGCATGACACATTGTCAAATCAAGCTCTTCATCGGAAAGCAAAAGCTGAACCTGCATATCAGGATAAAGACTAAGAAATTCTGGCATACGCTCTGCAATCCACCCTGCCCCCATTCCAAAGGTCGAGGTCACACGCAAGTGCCCCGTTGGTTTTGCATAGCTTTCACTTAATTGCAAACGCACACTTTCAAGCTTCATCAAAACATCATGAGCTGTACGATAAAGAGTTTCTCCCTGTTCTGTAAGAATCAAACCACGCGCATGACGTTGAAATAAGGATACCCCAACCTCTTGTTCTAAAGCCGAAACCTGTCGTGAAACGGCTGATTGAGATAAATGAAGTTTTTGAGCAGCATGCGTAAAAGATCCCGCTTCTGCTGCAGCGTGAAAAACCCTTAACTTATCCCAATCCAACGGTGGCGCCACAATTAATTCTACCTCTATATTCTCTATGTTCTCAATGAATGACTAAGGCCTGGGTATATCCAAAAACCGTTCTGCTTCCAACGCTGCCATACATCCTCTTCCCGCAGCTGTTACAGCTTGGCGGAATGTTTCATCTGTCACATCCCCAGCAGCAAAAACACCAGCAATGCTTGTTGCTGTTGAGTCCGGTGCTGTCCATAAATAGCCGCCTCGTTTTTGTTTCAGCTGTCCTTCAAACAGAGAAACAGCAGGATCATGCCCAATGGCAATAAATATGCCCTCTGCATTCACTTTCATCTCGTGACCTGTCTTAACATTTTTCAGACGTGCCCCTGTTACAACAGCGCCCATTGAATCTTGAGCTGGCAGCCCCACAATTTCTTCAACCACATGATCCCAAAGAACACGTACATTATTACAAGCCAGCAACCTATCTTGCAAAATTTTTTCTGCCCGAAACTGCCCCCGCCTGTGAACCACGCTTACACTTTTAGCCAAATGCGATAAATAAAGTGCTTCTTCAACAGCCGTATTTCCTCCTCCCACGACAATAACGTCCTTATCACGATAAAAAAAACCATCACATGTAGCACAAGCAGAAACACCTCCGCCCATAAAGGTCTGTTCACTTTCTAAACCAAGCCAGCGCGCTTGAGCTCCTGTTGCAATAATCAGTGCATCACAAGAATATTGTGTTCCTGAATCCCCATATAAGACAAAAGGATACTTCAACAAATCAGCCTTTATAATTGTATCATAGACAATTTTTGTCCCCATATTCTCAGCTTGTTTCGCCATTTGTTCCATCAACCATGGTCCTTGAATGGGATCTGCAAAACCTGGATAATTCTCAACATCAGTTGTAATTGTCAATTGTCCCCCCTGCTGCAAGCCCGTCACCAAAACAGGCTTAAGCATTGCTCTTGCTGCATAGACCGCCGCTGTATAACCAGCCGGACCTGAGCCAATAATCAGCAGACGAATATGCGATTGTACCATTAAATCCCCTTCACTTTATTATAAATTAATTATTCTATAAATGATAACGGAATGCAGCCTTTTAAAAAAATATTTTTCAAGAGCCCTAATTATGTTATATATACTTCTTTTCAAGTTTTATGAAAAGGTCTGATTACTAATTCATCAAGGCACGCTAATGTTAAGAATTAATCCTTATCCTATAAAGAGAAAAATGTAACTTCTTATGAGCACAAAACCATAATAAAAAGAGATACAAAGATAGGGAACGATCATTTTTCAATTTATTATCAATGTCTGTGCACGTTTTGCCTTAATCATGGGAGGAGCAATGCTTTTGCCAATTTTTGTGGATTTGCACGACAACAATCGTAATTGGATAAGCTTTCTCTATTCTTGTGCCATAACCACCATGTTAGCAACGCTGATTCTTCTAGCAACTAAGGGAGCTACTTGTCGTTTTTCAGCACGGCTTGGCTTTATGCTCACTGTTTGTCTTTGGCTTACAGGAAGCATCGTAGGTGCCTTACCTCTTTATCTTTCTCCTCTTCCCATTTCTCTAGCAGGAGCCATTTTTGAATCTGTTTCTGGAATTACAACAACAGGCTCCACAGTCCTTTCTGATCTTGATAATTTATCGCGAAGTATTTTATTATGGCGTTCTCTTATATGCTGGATTGGGGGCATTGGTTTTATCGGTTTAGCCCTCTTAATTTTGCCTTCACTGCGTGTGGGTGGCGTGCGGCTTTTTCATATGGAATCATCTGATAAATCTGAAAAAATATTGCCTCGCATCAACCAAATTGCTAACGGAATTATCATCGCTTATGTTGGGTTAACATTGGCTTGTATGCTTTCTTATTTTGCTGCAGGCATGAATTTATTTGATGCCATTAACCATGCAATGAGTACAGTAGCAACAGCTGGTTTTTCAACGCATGATGCTTCTTTTGGCTATTTTTCTGATACACCAGCCATCTTAATTATTTCAACAATCTTCATGTTGCTTTCTGCTTTACCCTTCGTACTTTATGTTAAATTAGTCCTTCCTGGACACTCCAAACGCTTCCTTGACCCACAAGTGATTGTTTTTCTCCATATCGTTCTCCTTTTCAGCTTTGCTTTAGCGGCATGGCTACGGTTTTATGATCATCGCGCATTCCACTTGATTTTTCTTGATGTCATTTTTCACCTTTCATCCATTATTAGCACCACCGGTTACAGCGCTGAAGATTATCAACTTTGGGGAGCGTTTGCGCTTGGAATTTTCTTTATTGTTTCTTTTACAGGCGGATGTGCTGGTTCTACTTCTGGTGGTATGAAAATCAATCGCCTCATTATTCTTTGGCGTATTACACAAACAAATATAGAAAAACTTCTTTCTCCTAATGTCGTTGTAAAAGCGCGCTACGATCACTCAAATATATCAAATGATGTTGCTCAAGCTGTTCTGTTTTTTGTTTGTCTTTATATGTTTTGCCTTGTTATCGGCACTGCACTTTTGCTTACAACCGGTCTTGACTTTACCTCTGCCTTTACGGGGGTCTTAACCGCACTTTCAAATGTTGGTCCAGGCTTTGGAGATATTATTGGCCCCACTGGTAATTTCTCTACAATCAACGATCATGCTTTATGGATTTTAAGTTTTCTAATGTTAGCTGGACGCCTTGAAATCATAACAATATTCGTCCTTTTTATTCCCGCTTTCTGGCGTGAACAATTCTAATGCATAGAGTATTTTATGCTACCATGATAAAAAATTTACAAGATAAAAAGGCGAGAACAGTATGCATCATAATATTTACCCCTTACTCAATCCACTGAAGATTTCCTAAAATTTCATACAAAACATCATATCAATGATATAAAATGGGCACCATCATTTTTACTTAAATAATAATAAGGTGCAAGTCGCTACTACAAAATAAGATATAAATTAGTACCACCATATTATTTTCTTTCTGCTAATATCGTAACAGCCTACATTTCAGACAATTTATAAGAAATCTCTTTACCCCCTGTCTTCAATAGTTTTTATCCACCACATGCCTTCTTCCAATTGTGATGTGCAAGAAGATAGCTCTCATTAATTTAATATCAACAGATTTTACATGAGAAAATCTTACGGTACTCAAAGCTCTTATTCAAATTGAAAAGGTAAATTATCTATAAAAATCATATATATATATGATCTTAAATCCATCTTATTATGAATTTATTGAAAATATGTACGACTATTTTATTCATGGAGATACCATCATTATCTTTTTAAGACAAGAAAACGTTTTTTTGCTATCTATTTAAGTCTTACAAAACGAACAATATCAGTACGACACCGTATAAGATAGTGCATAAATCCCCAGACTTGAGTTAAAGCATTATTTTCTTATTCTAAAATATCAATGAATAAAAGTAGCTTTCCTCTCTCTTAGTATGCTTTATCATAAACTACATATCGCTCTCAAGCGTATACATTTTTAATATTTTATCCAAAATTTTGAGAACTTTTTATAGCGTGCTACTAAAGACGATATAAATTTTGTAAAATAACATTTATATCATTGAGCTGTTTTCTTGATGACTATGAAAAACCTTTAAGGAAAATACTTTTATCATTCCTCAAAAAGATTTTTGATATAATAATCAAAGTGTTTTTTCTGCAAACAGTTCTTTGTAAACACTTTCAATCTTGCTTGCCTCTTTTTCCAAAGGAAAGTGAGTACGAACATGGGTTAAAGCTTTCTTTCCGGCTGCCAATGTTTTTTCTACATCAGCAAAATAAGGTTCAATTGCTGCTGTTAAAGCCGCTCCATCTCCTGCTTGAACAACCGTTCCTGTTCCCTCGACCACCAATTCTTTAAAAATTCCTACATCACTCGCCACTACAGCCGTCTGTGATGCCATTGCCTCCAATGGTGTCAGACCAAAACCTTCCAAACGAGAAGGAGTTACATAAAGTGATAAACGGCGATACCACACAGGTATATCAAGCCTTTCACCAAGAAAAATAATGCGGTCGTTTAAACCAGCTTCAGCAATCTTCTGTCGTAATTTCTTTTCAAAACCATAATGCTGTTCTGTAGTCCGACCAGCGATAAGTGCTGTCCATTCGGGATAGTCAGGCAATAATGCTATCATCGCGTCCACAAACAAATCAGTACCCTTTAAATAGCGCACGCGCCCAAAACATCCTACCGCATATTTTCCTGGCACCCCAGTTGCTGGAAAGTAATCATCAGGAATTTTGGGGGGTGAAAAACGCCTAATATCCACTCCATGCATAATAACCTTATGAGGCACTTCTAGATAGGTTCCCGTACATACACTAGTAGCGATAACTTTATCCATACGACGAAGCAACCATTTGGTAAAAGGCTTGTGTTCGCGTCGAGATGCCGAAGTAAAGATGAGTTTAAGCTTCATTCGCAAAACATCGCGCAAAAAGATCCCACAAAGCATCTCAATATTGCGTCGTGCATGCCAAATACGAAATGGCTTCCCTTTCGGACTTTTCCAAAGTCCGAAAAGGTCCTTAAAGGCGAGTGTCGGTAAAGTTCGTGGTAAACCAAACCCCAAAGTGGATATACGCACACCCTGTTCGCGTTGCAGTGGAATAAGCTGAATAATCGTAGATGTTACTCCCGACAAACGCCTTTTCAAGTGAGGCGCAATAATCTCAGTTTCGTCCAAAGATACACGCATAATAATCCATATGTTATTTAGATGTACTGAACCTTAATGATCTCGTAATTATGCGCACCACCTGGTGCATTCACCTCAATCACATCACCTTCTTGCTTGCCAATAAGTGCACGTGCGATAGGCGAAGAAATAGAGATTTTACCAACCTTTACATCAGCTTCTTGATCTCCTACGATCTGATACACTTTTTTTTCTTCAGTGTCCTCATCCAAAAGTTTAATGGTTGCGCCAAATTTTATTTTGTCACCTGAAAGACGCGAGACATCTATAACTTCTGCTCGTGCGATATAATCTTCAAGCTCATTTATACGCCCCTCATTATGACTTTGCGCTTCTTTAGCTGCATGATACTCAGCATTTTCAGATAAATCACCATGCGCACGCGCCTCAGAAATTGCTTCAATAATTCGCGGACGCTCCTGTTGTTGACGCCAACGCAACTCTTCTTTAAGACTCTCAAAACCAGCTGTAGTCATCGGAACTTTTTCCATAATCCGTCCCTTTCTATTACACGGAAGGTTTAATAAAAATACAAAAAACGGCTTCCAAAATTACTTTTGGAATCCGAAAACTACGATCTTTTTTATTATATAGTACAGTATCGCTGTTTTCCATACAAAAATAAATAAAGGAAACAAAACATGCACAAATAGTGATTAAAACATCTCATTTTGGTGTTTAAAACGTTAAACTTCACTCTTCTCTTTAAAGTATCCTAAAGAAGAAAGAATTGTATTTTTTTCTGTTTTATCATAATCTAGTAAAAGAAATCATATGGGATATGAAGAGAGAAGGATAGAAAATATCTAAAGAAATTCTTTACAGAAAAATGAAAAAAATCGTCATTTTTTTTATGTTTGGCTCTTTCTTTTTAGCCACAACAATATCAAAGGCAGCAGATGCTTTTGTTACGAGAAATCTTAATTTTAGAACAGGTCCCAGCACTCAGTATGCACTTTGCGGCTTAATCTCTGCTGGAGAATTAGTTTTTGTTAAAAACTGTGAAGGAAATTGGTGCCATATCCGATATAACACTCAAATAGGTTGGGTGTCATCTCGTTATCTTTCATTTAAAGATGGAAATGATCTTTATCACACATATACAATGTCTTTAATGCCCAAACGTACCGATTATTCTCCATAACAGCCATAATAACTTATGCCCTCTTGAATATCATCATGGTAAAAATGCAATAGTGTTCACGAACAACCAAAAATATGCTCCTTCCAAAGAAATACTTCGAAGAATTTGTCTCATAAAAACTTGATCAATATCCTAATGAAAGCTCTAATAAACCAAAATAAATCTGTTCAATAACGTTTTGCTGTTGTCGTAATAAATTTGTAAAAATTAGTATTTTCTTTAAAATCACCAGCACTTTTCTATCAAAGGATACAACAATGAAAAATGGTGTTACTGCAACAGTAGAAGCTCTTTCTGCTCTTATTGCTTCAGGTAATCCTCTTTTTAAGAATGGTGCATTATGGACACCTCACCGCCCTATTCGTCCTGAAAAATCTGAAGGTGGTATTCCATTTCAACTCGAAACATCTTTTAAACCAGCGGGAGATCAACCTCAAGCCATTAAAACTCTGGTTGAGGGAATTCAAAAAAATGAACGTACACAAGTGCTTTTGGGTGTTACCGGCTCAGGAAAAACCTATACAATGGCCAATATCATTGAAAAAACACAGCGTCCAGCTTTAATATTAGCTCCCAATAAAACTTTAGCGGCGCAGCTTTATGGGGAGTTTAAAAGTTTTTTTCCCCACAATGCCGTCGAATATTTTGTTTCCTATTATGACTATTATCAGCCAGAAGCCTACGTTGCACGCTCTGATACCTATATTGAAAAGGAATCCTCAATTAATGAACAAATCGACCGTATGCGCCATGCTGCAACACGTGCTGTCTTAGAGCGTGATGACGTCATTATTGTCGCATCTGTATCCTGTATCTACGGGATTGGTTCAGTAGAAACTTATACTGCTATGACCTTCCAAATAGAAAAAGGGGACAAACTCAATCAACGAAAACTCTTGGCTGATTTAGTCTCTCAACAGTATTATCGACAAGATATCAATTTCATTCGTGGTTCCTTTCGTGTTCGAGGGGATACAATCGAAATTTTCCCTGCCCACCTCGAAGATCGTGCTTGGCGTATTTCGCTCTTTGGCGATGAAGTGGAAACAATTACGGAATTTGATCCTCTAACGGGTCAAAAAACAGGTGATCTTCAATCGATTAAAATTTATGCCAACTCACACTACGTAACACCACGCCCAACACTTAACCAAGCGATGAAATCGATCAAAATGGAACTCGTTCAACGCCTCGATGAATTAAATGCGGCTGGACGTCTTTTAGAAGCACAACGTTTAGAACAACGTACAATTTTTGATTTAGAAATGTTGGAAACTACCGGCTCATGCTCTGGAATCGAGAATTATTCACGCTATTTAACGGGACGAAAACCCGGAGAACCACCACCAACCTTGTTCGAATACATTCCAAATCATGCTCTTGTTTTTATCGATGAAAGCCACGTAACCATTCCCCAAATTGGTGGCATGTACCGAGGTGACTTTCGTAGAAAAGCAACCTTAGCAGAATATGGTTTTCGCCTCCCTTCTTGTATGGATAACCGTCCTTTGCGCTTTGAAGAATGGGATGCTATGCGCCCACAAACGATTGCTGTCTCCGCAACACCTGGACGGTGGGAAATAGAACAATCTCACGGCACTTTTGCAGAACAAGTTATTCGCCCCACAGGGCTTGTTGACCCACCAACAGAGGTTCGTCCAGCCAAAAATCAAGTCGATGATGTTGTGAATGAAATTCGTAAAACAATTCAAAAAGGCTACCGTACATTGGTGACAGTCCTCACAAAGCGTATGGCCGAAGACTTAACTGAATATCTCCACGAACAAGACATTCGTGTACGCTATATGCATTCTGACATTGATACATTAGAGCGCATTGAAATTCTACGCGATCTTCGGCTTGGCACCTTTGATGTCCTCATCGGTATTAACTTGCTCCGAGAAGGCTTAGATATTCCAGAATGTGGTTTTGTTGCCATTCTAGATGCCGATAAAGAGGGCTTTTTGCGCTCTGAAACTTCCCTCATACAAACAATCGGACGTGCTGCACGTAACGTAGATGGCCGTGTTGTCCTCTATGCAGATACGATCACTGGTTCCATAGAACGAGCCTTACTGGAAACACAAAGACGTCGACAAAAACAAATAGCCTATAATGAAGAACACCATATCACACCGAAAAGTATCAAAAAAAATATCGGAGATATTCTTAATTCAGGCTATGAAAACAACCATATTCATACAAATATCCCTGATGTCATCGAGAAAAAAAATATGGTTGGCAACAATTTAGCATCTCATATTAAACACCTCGAAAAATTAATGCATGAAGCAGCTGCTGATCTTAATTTTGAAGAAGCAGCACGCCTTCGCGATGAAATCAAACAATTACAAAAGATAGAACTAGAACTCGCGGAAAATCCCTTAACACATCATAGCGAACAATCCACCCATGAGCGCGTATTACAACCAAGTCTTTTCTCCAAACCAGACCTTGCACACATGGGACCAACCATGGACACTGGTATTTTGGAAAATCAAAAAGGAAAATCTCGTAAAAACACCCCTAATCAAGCAACAATAAAACGAAAAAAACGCAATCAATGAAGGAGCAAAAAATTTCAAACCGCATAAAATAATCTTCAGCTCTTCTAAAAAAAGACGAAAGCTCAAAAGTAAACAGCGTTATCCGAAAAATAGACAACCTCCAACATCAAGGGTGCTTCAATTTGTCTAAAACAACATGAGAGAGAACATTTTATAAAAAAATTCTAAAATATATTATCTTTATACAGTTATACTCTGATATATAAATCAATATTATTTATCCTTACAAGAAAATATTCAAATAGGACACTGTTCTATAACACAAATAAAGTAAAATAAGACTTTCTCATAGAACCATAAGCCTATGATAAAAAATGATAACTTTTATTCATATCCCTATTGTTCAATTCATATTGTACCAAACAATAAAAAATTATCCCTAAATAAAGAGTTTATATCCCATAGTAAAAATCGGGTACTACAAATACAAACTTATTAATTAACCTCAAGAAGAGTACATTAATTGAAATCAAAATTCTGTTATGATTTCATTTTACTGTCTCCGCGATAGATTTAACTAAATAAATTTTTATTTTTTTTGTCACAATAAAGCCCAAAATTGTTCAGGCTCTATTCAGTTTGAAACGTGTAGGGTGTGAAAAATACGAATTTACACAAGGAGCATCATTATGAAAAAAGTGATCAGGTTAGCGGTATTATCAGCAATGTCAACTGTGACCGTTTTGATGCCGCTAAATGCAACGCTTGCGGATATGGCATGGAATCGTAGTGACTCTATCTCGAGAGAAATAGATGATATGATGAGGAAGATGCGTAAAGAAACAGATGATGCGATAAGGGAAATGAGGAAGAAAGCTGATATTCTGCCTTGCGGTTTTTCTCGCTCCCATTGTTCTGATAAAAAACGTGGCTTTTTTTCTGATGATTTCCAAAAGTTTGTTGATGATTTCCACAAGAGTTCTGATGACAACAAGAGAAGATTTAAAGCCAAACATGAAAGGTCTGTAGCCAAACAGAGTAAGATGGAACAACAACAACAACAACATCATCATCACCACCACCACCATTATCATCATGTTGAAAACAAAACATATCATTACGTCGAGCGCAAAAAGACAAAACACAGTAATATTCATATAGACAACTCAGGAGATGCTTTAGCGGTAGGTATTCTTGGTCTTGCAACAGGTACGATTCTTGGTACAATTTTAAAAAAAACAGAACAGCCACAAGTGGTTTATCAAATAGTACCGCAAAATCAAAGAGTTTATCAAGTGCAGCAAACAGTGGCATATGAGCCACTCCAGCAATCATTAGAATCTGATTGGCTTAACTATTGCAAGAAAAAATACCGTTCCTTTAACCCTAAAACAGGGACCTTTCGAGACCGTAATGGTTTGGAACACATTTGTTATGCCCCAATAAATTAACTTCTGTTCCGTCCTACTAAAAAGTCTTAAATGGCAAAAAAACGCTTCAAAGCGTTTTTTTGTTTGCTCATATATTAAAATCTTGAAGAAAAAGATTATTTTGGCGCCCATAGCCTATACTACTTTTGGGATCATGCCCACAGATAAAACAAACATCATCGCCTAAGGGTAAAATTTTTTCTCGAGGGGATTGCATCAATTTTTCATAAGAACAGAAGGAGAAGTCCGTAAGTCCAATAGAACCACAAAAGAGAACATCACCCAAGAGGGCTAAGGCTCTTTTTCATTGAAATAAATAACATGACCAGGGGAATGTCCTGGGGTGTGAAAAACCTTAAACACATGTCCAGCAAAATACACACCCTCACCATCTTCTAACTATATCGAACAACGCACCACGATGCTTTCGGGTGTAAGCCATGATTTAAGATCCATTCTCACCCGTTTTAAACTTCAGCAAGCGTTAGCAAATACTGACTTTGATATCAAGCCGCTTGAACAAGATGTGAGCGACATGCAAAATATGTTAGAAGATTACCTTGCTTTTGCCCGTAGTGAAGAAAGTGAGTATGTTAAAACTTTTGATTTAAATGCTCTCATGCAAAAATTCTCTACCGATGCGCATCTTCACAAACGTCAATTTTCCTACACCATTGAAAGCCCTACACAAATACAAGCACGCCCACGTGCCTTCACGCGTCTCATCAGCAATCTTGTGTCAAATGCATTTTGTCATGCCAATACTGTCAAACTAACAGCCATATCCCAACAAGAATATTTCCATACATCAAAAAAAGTTCCCGCAATATATTATATTTATACAGTTATAATATGATATCGAACTCAATATTTAGCCTCACAAGAGAGTAGTCAAACAGGACTGTATTCAATCACACAAATAAAGTTCTATCTTAGCACCATAATCCTATAATAAAAAACGATAAATTTTATTCATACACCTATTGTTCAATTCATATTGTATCAAGCAATAAAAAATTACTCATCAATAAATAATTTATAACCAATAGTAAAAAATCTGTTGCTCTAAATACAAGCTGCTTAATTAACCTTAAGAAGAATACATTAATTGAAATCAAAATTCTGTCATGATTTTATTTTACTGTATTAATAATAGTTTTAACTAAATGAATTTTTATTTTTTTGTCACAATAAAATCCAAAACTGTTCAGGCTCTATTCAGTTTGACACGTGTAGGATGTGAAAAATACGAATTTACACAAGGAGCATCATTATGAAAAAAGTGATCAGATTAGCGGTATTATCAGCAATGTCTACTGTAACCGTTTTGATGCCATTAGATCCAACGCTTGCGGATATGGCATGGTATCATAACTATGACATGAAAAGGGAGGCTGGTTTACCGTCTCACAATTTTAGCTCCCATTTTTCTCATAGTGAACATCACTCTTTTGATAACCCCCACACGCGTCATTATGTTAGCCATAAATGGGGAGCACAACAACACCAACATGTTGAACACAAGACATATCATTATGTCGAGCGCAAAAAGACAAAACACAGTAGTATTAATATAAATAACTCAGGAGAAGCTTTAGCAATGGGTATTCTTGCTCTTGCAGCAGGTGCACTTCTCGGCAAAATTTTTAAAAAATCAGAACAACCACAAGTTGTTTATCAAACCCTACCACAGCATCAAATTGTATATCAACAGGTTCCACAAGAACAGATAATTTATGAAGCTCCGCAAACGGTGGAATATGAACCAGTACAACAATCATTAGAATCTGATTGGTTTCAATATTGCAAGAAAAAATACCGTTCCTTTAACCCTAAAACAGGAACTTTCCGAGACCGTAATGGTTTGGAACACGTTTGTTATGCCCCAATAAATTAACTTCTGTTCCGTCCTACTAAAAAAGTTTTAAATGGCAAAAAAAACGCTTCAAAGCGTTTTTTTTATTTGCTCATATATTAAAATCTTGAAGAAAAGGATTATTTTGTCGCTCATAGCCTATGCTACTTTTGGGACCATGCCCACAGATAAAACAAACATCATCGCCTAAAGGTAAAACTTTTTCTCGAAGGGATTGCATCAATTTTTCATAAGAACAGAAGGGGAAGTCCGTACGTCCAATAGAACCACGAAAGAGAACATCACCCAAGAGCGCTAAGCGCTCTTTTTCATTGAAATAAATAACATGACCAGGGGAATGTCCTGGGGTGTGAAAAACCTTAAACACATGTCCAGCAAAATGAACGCACTCACCATCTTCTAACCATTGATCAGGAATACAGATGCAAGCATCAGTGATACCATAATTTTTTGCGCTTTCGCTCACGGCATCCATCACAGGCTTATCATCGCGATGTGAACCAATAATTTTTACATTAAGCGCTTCTTTCACTTGCATTGCTGCTCCTACATGATCAAAATGACCATGTGTTATCCAAATAGCCTCAACGATAACACCATTCTTTTCGATTACGTCTTGAATCCGCGGCCAATCACCACCAGGATCAACGAGAACCCCCGTTTTACATTCACTATCAAAAAGCAAAGTACAATTTTGTTGGAATGTTGTAACTGGAATAATATGTATATTAAGACTACCCATAATATCCTTTTCAAAAATAACTTTTTTAAATTTATAAATAAAACTTTCTCTCTTTTAAGGTAAAGGTGCTGCTCGACAGCTTTATACAACTTATGTAAACTTGCATTTTGTGTAAACTAAATTTTTATCAAGGTTTTTTTAAGAATGAGCAATCACGTTCAAGTTTTGTGTGACGATGCCCCTCACCTTCTTGTGATTGATGACGATACACGTATTCGCAATCTTTTATTTCAGTTTCTCATTAAAAATGGATTTCGTGTTTCAGTTTCAGCCAATGCGAATGAAGCAAGACGACTGTTGGCAAGTTTAGATTTTGATCTTCTTATTGTTGATGTCATGATGCCTGGCGAAAACGGTATTGATCTCACTCATTCACTCCGCCAAACAAAAGATGTCCCTATCTTTATGTTAACAGCTTTATCAGAAATAGACAATCGTATCCGTGGATTAGAAGCAGGGGCAGATGATTATCTGGCTAAGCCGTTTGACCCTCGTGAACTTCTCCTTCGTATCAACGCCATTTTACGACGTGGTTTTCCCCCTCACCAACCCAAAATTGAGCAAATAGTTTTTGGTCCTTATATATTTTCAATTTCACGACGCGAACTCAAAAAAGGAGGAGAAATTATTAAATTAACAGATAAAGAACAAGAAATGATGGTCATGTTTGCCGAAAATGCAGGCGATACAATTCCGCGCCATAAATTCGCGATCGATGACAGCAATATAAGTGAACGTGCCATTGATGTGCAGATCAACCGCCTTCGTCGTAAAATCGAAAAAAACCCAGCACTGCCTATATGGCTCCAAACCGTGCGAGGAATAGGGTATAAACTCTCTATTGAATAGGCACAAGAATGATCAAACCTTTAAGATTTTTTCTTCGATGGTTAACGAAAAAAATGCCTAAACGGCTTTATGCTCGCTCTTTGATCATTATCATCGCTCCCATGGTGCTTCTGCAAACGGTCATTGCTTATGTCTTTATGGAACGCCATTGGCAAATGGTAACCGAGCGTCTTTCAACGGCTGTCGTGCATGATATTTCAGCCATTATTGATATTCTTGAAACATATCCCCAACAAGATAACTATGAAGATATCAAGCGTATTGCACAACAACGTATGGGATTAAATATTTCTATTCTATCTCCTACCTCCTTACCCCCTCCAGGACCTAAGCCATTTTTTGCAATTCTTGACTATTTTTTAAGTGAAGAAATCACCCGCCAAATTAACCGTCCCTTCTGGATTGATACCGTAGGAGATTCTGATCTTGTTGAAATCCGTATCCACCTTGGTCACAACATCTTACGCGTCTTTGCTCCACGCAGCCAAGCCTATGCTTCCAATACTGCTATTTTTTTAAGCTGGATGGTAGGAACAGCTCTTGTTTTATTGCTGATAGCAATTTATTTTTTACGCAATCAAATCAAACCGATTCAACAATTGGCTGAAGCAGCAGAAAGCTTTGGCCGCGGTCGTCCTTTACCAAAAGGATTTCAACCACAAGGAGCTGATGAAGTCCGTCGTGCAGGCATCGCTTTTTTACGTATGCGAGAACGTATTGAACGCCAAATCGAACAACGCACCATGATGCTCTCAGGAGTAAGTCATGATTTAAGAACCATTCTTACACGTTTTAAACTTCAGCTAGCATTAGCAAATACTGGCTTTGATATTAAACCGCTTGAGCAAGATGTAAGTGACATGCAAAATATGTTAGAAGATTATCTTGCTTTTGCTCGTGGTGAAGGAAGTGAAAGTGTCAAGACTTTTGATTTAAATGCTCTTATGAAAAAATTCTCCGCCGATGCTCATCTTCACAAACGTCAATTTTCTTACACTATTGAAGGTCCTACAGAAATACAAGTACGTCCCCGTGCTTTTACACGCTTGGTCAGCAATCTTGTATCAAATGCATTTTGTTACGGCACGACCGTTAAACTAACCGCTAACTCTCAACAAGAATCTTTTATATTGATAATCGATGATAATGGACCTGGAATTCATAAAAATATGCGCACAGAAGTTTTTAAGCCATTCTTTCGACTTGATAAAGCGCGAAATCAAGATGCAAGTGGAACAGGGCTTGGTCTTTCTATTGCTCAAGACATAGCACGCAGCCATGGTGGCAATATACAATTAGATGAGAGCCCACTCGGGGGATTGCGCGCTATTCTTGATATCCCCCTATGAGCAATATTTCAGCAAACCATCTGTAAAAATAACAAACTGTATATTTTAGGCATTCCCTACAGTTTCAAACAAAGTGTACTGCAATGCCTTGTAAGCACTTTCTCCCGACAAAGCAACCATCTGAAATGCAACATAATGGCTTTCACAGGCTTTAAGTGCATGTATCAATAATGTTTCAACCTGTATATGAGATGGATGCATCCCACCAGCCAAAAGAAGACCTTGTCGATAAATAACTGAATTATTCCTTTGCCAGTAATCAAAATGTCCCAACAACAACTTTTCATTAATTGCTAGCAATAAGCGCTGTATTTCAGCTGTTCGAGCATTTTTAATAGAAAGATCAAACGAACAAGCTAAATGAAGTGCTTCATGCTCTTCCATCCATGAAAAAGCAAGACGATAGTTTGCGCGTTTTCCTTCCACACAAACGCTAATTTCATCTTGTGCATCCCGCTCAAACGACCAATCATATTCACAGGCAATCTGTTCGATAAAGTCAACAGGGTGCTCTTTTCTTTCTGTGGCGCAAAATGCAAGCCTCATCACAATCCTCAATCATCTTAAAACATTGTCAACAGAATATAAACCGTCTAAACTGTAACAATATTTTGCTACAATCAGAACTTTTACACCAAACAAATACACATAAAAACATCGACAGTACACAAACACCCAGAACACAATCGCGCTGTTTAGGGCAACCTGATAGTCATAAAACGAATCATCAAGTCTTTTCAGTGTATTGATACAATTTCATAGCGCCAGTCCCCCTGATTCAAAAAAATGTATTTTACCCAAAAAAAAAATCAAAAAAAACAAATGCTCCGCTCTAACAGACTCAAGATTAAGCATTTTTTAGTTTCACGCATCATATTGAAAAATTGGGGATATTTTTTTGAAGATTCTTTTTTTTAAACTATTTTACTTTTTTATGTCTGCGTTTTTTTTAATCATCTTTTTTAAAATCATCAAGGCGTCTTTTCAAATCAGCGTTATCAGCATGGATTTTCAGCACCATCTCCTTAAAAGTCTCAAACTCTTCGCGAGAAACAAGATCAAGTTTGTTTGCTATCTTTTCAGCCTGCACACGAAAAGCTGTTCCAGCTTCACGTCGTATGCCTTGCGCAACGTCAGCAGCATCCGTTGCTAATTTTGCTAATTCATCAAGAATACGATTTGATCCATTACGCATAACCTTTTTCCTTAAATTTTAATTATTGACGCACGCATTATAGCGTATTCTCATAACATTTAGATACTGTAATTTGTTCCTTTTACTCTATATTTTACATACTGTGCAGATTTTTCATAATGATTTTGTTTAAGATTTTTTAATATTCCTTTTATCACCATATTTTTTACCACGATAAATCAGTGGAAATCTCCCCCCCTTTCTGACTAGCCTCCCTACTGACTTGACCATTGTGTATTCATCTGTCATTTCTGACCATCAGAGTCACTTCATATTCATCTCGTATAATGTAAGATGCTTAACTCATGAACAATTTGTCTTGTCCAGCCATTGCTTTTCCGTCTTTTCTTGATCCTGTTATTATCCAGCTAGGTCCCATAACACTTCATTGGTATGGACTTGGTTACGTGCTGGGTATTCTTTTTGCTTGGTGGTATGCGCAAAAATTATTAAAAAAAACATCTCTATGGTATAGAAACTGTCCTCCTATGGATAAAGAAAAGATCGGAGATTTTGTTGTATGGTCTGCCATAAGTGTTGTTGTCGGAGGGCGTTTAGGACAAGTTCTTGTATGGGATCCCATTTACTATTTTAACCATCCAAGTGCTATTATTGCCGTATGGGATGGGGGAATGTCCTTTCATGGCGGACTTATTGGTATTATCATTGCTATGATCTGGTTTGCCCGTAAAAATCATATTAACATACGAGCCATGTTTGATATCATTGCTGCAGGTGCTCCTATTGGTATCGGCATTGTACGAATCTGCAACTTCATTAACCAAGAATTATGGGGTAATATTACTACACGTCCTTGGGCTGTTTGTTTTCCTCTCGATCCTTACTATTTACCGCGCCATCCAAGCCAGCTTTACGAAGCATTTATGGAAGGATTTCTTCTCTTCATCATCCTGTGTCTTCTTATTTTTGGGTTCAAAGCATTAAAACGTCCCGGTACTGTATCAGGAACATTTATTATAGGCTACGCAGTAACACGCAGCATTTCTGAAATTTACCGTGCGCCTCAAGAAGATCCAGAATGGTTTTCGACTCTTTTCCATTCTACTGGTTTTACCTATGGCATGGCTTTATCTCTTCCCATGCTTCTTGTAGGGTTTTATCTTCTTCTCCACGCCTTTAAATATA
The DNA here is from genome assembly GCF_042196865.1 of Bartonella sp. AC130YNZD. Classification (NCBI taxonomy): domain Bacteria; kingdom Pseudomonadati; phylum Pseudomonadota; class Alphaproteobacteria; order Hyphomicrobiales; family Bartonellaceae; genus Bartonella; species Bartonella sp. AC130YNZD. Next base: position 47,393 of record NZ_JBHIQZ010000002.1, on the reverse strand, counting down.
AACCGACAGAAAATGGACAATCTCAAAGAAAAAATTAAAGAAATTATTGTCCTTAATGGACCAATCACTGTTAGCCAATATATGACGTTGGCACTTACAGATCCTCAATTTGGTTATTATCAAACACAAACACCTTTCGGACGTGCTGGTGATTTCATTACAGCACCTGAAATAAGCCAATTATTTGGAGAAATGATTGGCATTTGGACTCTTGCAAGCTGGAAAGCTCAAGGTTATCCTCATCCTTTTATCCTCGCTGAGATAGGTCCAGGACGTGGAACTTTGATGGATGATATTTTGCGAACTATCCAAAAGCTTTCTACAAGAGCATTTAATGCTGCTGAAATTTTTCTGATCGAAATAAGCAAAAAACTTGCAAAAGAACAAAAAAAGCGCCTTTGCTCTTATCAAAAACAAATCCATAGCATTGAAAATTTTAATCAAATTCCTTCAAAACCTCTCTTCCTCATTGCTAATGAATTTCTCGATACACTCCCTATCAACCAATATATTAAAATCAATGGAGAATGGAAAGAGCGCCGCATTACAGTCAATCAAAATGGAGATTTCATCTTTATTGCTGCCCCGCATAAACTTCCCTCTTCTTGTCTACAAACCTATTGTTCTAAAGTGCCTGACGGAACAATTTTTGAACATGCCCCCTTACGGCATCAATTCATGCAACAAATCAGCCACCATTTAGTGCAAGTGACAGGTTCTGCTTTACTTATCGACTATGGTGCTTGTGAGCTTGCCTTTGGCGATACCTTGCAAGCACTCTCAAAACATAGATTTCGTGATGTTTTTGATGCCCCTGGTGAACATGATTTAACATCCCATGTTGATTTTTCTTTTTTAAAAAACATAGCTCTTGAACAGGGCTGTTTTGCTGAAATCTTAGAGCAAGGAGAGTTTCTTTTTAAAATGGGGCTATTGGAGCGCGCAAACCAGCTTGGAGTTGGCAAAAGTGCTCCTTTGCAAGACAAAATCCGCCAAGACATCGAACGGCTCGCTGGTCCAGATCAGATGGGAAAATTATTTAAAGTTTTACATTTCAGTGATAAATATATCTCCATACCTCCCCAATTTTAATGATCGGCGCTTTTGTCAATAAACACATCATTATCTGAAATATTCATTGACAAATATGAACATCTCCATCCTCACTTTAAATAATCTCCATAAGGAACTTTTATGAAATCTATCCCTCATCCCATTCTTGCAAAAAATCTTTCTACTTTACACACCCATGGAATAAAACATGGATTTTTTACACGTCAAGGTGGTATTTCAAAAAATCTTTATCATAGTCTTAATGTTGGGAAAGGTTCAAATGATCAACTTGAATATATTGTACAGAATCGTCTTTTGATTGCCAATTATTTTTCTATTGAAGCGCAAAATTTAGTCACAGTTAATCAAATACACTCCTGTAACGTTGTCGTAGCTCATCAAGCAACTATCGGTGCACCTCCTCAAGCTGATGCTCTCGTTACAACCACCCCAGAACTCGTTATTGGGGTTCTTACAGCAGATTGCGGACCCATTCTGTTTGCTGATCCACAAGCTAGAGTCATCGCTGCAACTCATGCTGGCTGGCGTGGAAGCTTAAATGGAATTATCGAGAAAACAATTGCTGTTATGGAAAAACAAGGAGCCAAAAGACAATCAATAACAGCAGTCCTGGGACCTTGTATTGGCCCTTATCACTATGAAGTAACAAATGAATTTTACGACCAATTTATTGATTACCACAGCAAATACCAAAAATATTTTTTAAAAACAGACAAAATAAATCGCTTTTATTTTAATCTATGGGCATTTATTATAAACCAACTCAAAGAAGCAGGTGTTAATGCTTCTTGTTTAGAGCTTTGTACCTATCAAGATGAACAGCGTTTTTTCTCCTATCGCCGTGCAATACACCGTAACGAACCCGATTACGGACGACAAATTTCTGCTATTATGCTGAAAAACAAAAGATGAGCCCCTTTTATGCTTGAGAACAATACCAAAACTGCAAAACTAAACTTTTTACCCAAATGGAAAAATAAGCCCCATTGTACTTTGCTTTTTTCACGAAATTATCTACCAGCCCATAAAATATGATAGCCTTCGCTATGATCATTTTCAATGTTTGGTTATAATGATTGAAGGCAAGATGATACTTCTTTTTATTACTCCCCTTCATTCATCTTAAATATGAAACATTCCCCATATTGAAAGTATTTTTATAAAGTAATAACTAAAAAGCTTAATCAATATGTATTTCTTTGCCGCATGGAGAAAAAACTTTGCTCTAAAAGTAACAAACTTTTGGAAAAAGAGAAAACATACTGCATAGCTCTTTAATAATAATCAATAAAATTGTAAGGCTTTTGTAATTGTTCTCTTGCAATTTAATAAAAAGAAATTAAAAACCGTGTCGCATTCCCATCATGATGATTCAGAGGTTCTACTATGAAACTTTTCTGCGGAAATTCTAATCCACGCCTAGCTGAAGATGTTGCAAATTATTTGAACATCCCCTTAGGCAAAGCAACTGTAAAGCGCTTTGCTGATCAAGAAATTTTCGTAGAACTGCATGAAAATGTACGTGGACAAGATGTTTTTGTTTTGCAATCTACATCCTATCCCGCAAATGATCATTTGATGGAATTACTCATCATGATTGATGCCCTTCGTCGTTCTTCTGCGCGTCGTATTACAGCTGTTATCCCCTATTTTGGCTATGCCCGCCAAGATAGAAAACCAGGACCACGGACTCCTATTTCTGCAAAACTTGTTGCCAACCTAATTACGGAAGCAGGGGCCCATCGTGTTTTAACATTGGACCTTCATGCAGGACAAATTCAAGGTTTTTTTGATATCCCTACGGATAATCTCTATGCTGTTCCTGTCATTTCTCGCGATGTCAAAGTGCATTATTCTCTTGAAAATGTTATCGTTGTTTCACCTGATGTGGGTGGTGTGGTGCGCGCGCGCGCGCTCGCCAAGCGCTTGAACAGTTTGCTCGCTATTGTGGATAAACGTCGCGAAAACCCCGGTGAATCAGAAGTTATGAATATCATTGGAGATGTATCGGGAAAAGATTGCCTTTTGCTTGATGATATTGTTGATTCAGGTGGAACTTTATGCAATGCAGCAAGTGCTCTGCTTAAACATGGTGCCAATAGTGTCACAGCTTATATCACGCACGGTGTTCTTTCTGGTAATGCAATCGAGCGAATTGCCAATTCAGAGATGAAAGAATTGGTTATTACAGATTCAATTATGCCAACACAAGCTATTGAGAAAACCCATAATATTCGTGTTTTGCCCATTGCCGACCTTATGGGAGAAGCAATAGCAAGGACAGCAGCAGAACAATCGGTTTCCAGCTTATTTGGTTAAAGTGGTTCCCTGGGGTCTCCTGGTGCTGTTTCAACACCAAGATCAGGAAATGCAACAATACGTTGACCACTAAAATGCGTGTGAATAACAATAAGTCCACGCTCTTCAAAGTAGGTTAAAAGTCGGCGTGCACGGCTTAAAGAATGAGTCCCATAAAGCCGTGCTAAAAATGCATCAGATGGACATGGCTTTCCCCCTAATGCGGCCTGTGCCACGTTCAAGAAGACTCCTTGAACATCTTCTTCCAAACTTTCTGATATCTGCAAAATATGTTTCCAATGTTCACTGACAGCCGTTTGTTCATCAACAAAAGCCTGAGCAATAGCCAATTTACGCCGAAATTGTGAAAGATTAAAAGGAACCTTTGACATACCATGGATACGACAACGAACTGAAAAATCTTGATAAAGCACCGCTGTTGAACGATAAAAAGCTTCAGAATCCTCAAGAATTTCCCGAATAATATGTTCTGCTTGCCCGTCACGCTCAACATCAGAAAGTTCAGGAAATAAACTTGGATTTTCTTCCAACAACTCTTGTTTTTTATGCACTACCTCCTCTAACATCTCGTGCATTGACTTTTCCCTCATCGGCTCTCGTGTTTGTTTAAATGGCGTTAAAATTTCCTCTGGTGAAGCAGTAAAAACGAGCTCTTGCACATCATCCCGCTCTGTTGGAAGTGGCATTAATTTAGGGCTAGAAGAGCGTGCCAAAGTTTCAACAGAACCGATAATGATTGGTAAGGGACGTCGTGATAAAGCAGGTCCTAAAGCTATAAAATTTCCCCGTTCAAGATCTCTAAACATTTCCGCTTGACGACGCTCCATTCCCAAGAGATCAGCAGCGCGCACCATATCAATATCTAAAAAAGTCCGCCCTATTAAAAAGTTTGAAGCTTCCGCAGCAACATTTTTGGCAAGCTTAGCCAAACGTTGTGTCGCAATAACACCAGCAAGACCACGTTTACGTCCTCGACACATAAGATTGGTCATAGCGCTCAAAGAAATTTTACGCGCTTCATCAGAAACTTCTCCTGCTGCAGTTGGAGCAAACAATTGTGCTTCATCGACAACGACAAGCATAGGATACCAATAATCACGTTCTACATCAAACAGTGCCCCAAGGAAAGCCCCTACAGCACGCATCTGTTGTTCAGTATCCAAGCCTTCAAGATTAAATACCACTGAAACTCGATGTTGTCGAATGCGATGGGCAATACGAGTCAATTCTAATTCACTACGTTGAGCCTCTACAATAACATGACCAAATTTATCTGCCAAAGTTACAAAATCGCCTTCTGGATCAATTACACAATGCTGCACCCACTTAGCACTTTGCTCCAAAAGACGGCGTAAAAGATGTGATTTTCCTGAACCGGAATTACCTTGTACAAGAAGACGTGTCGCCAATAATTCTTCCAAGTCAAGAAGTGCTGGCATCGATTTATGCAAAGCACGACTCTCTGACATCTCACCCAAGGCAATCTCAACCTTCATAACATCTCCAGTGTTTGATTTTGAACATATCAGCGCCAGCACATATTGGTTGATTCTCCATCCACACCGTAATTTGTAACATTTCCTCCTTTTTAACGGTAGAAATCATCGATTTTTCCCACAACTCTTGCATCTATGAATAGTTTGAACTATAGAACAAACTTCTGCGTAGACACCCTTGGAGGCAACGCAGAATGGAGTGATCGCTGTTGGTTAGCGCATATCTTCATATCCATGCAAAAACTATTACTGTTTTTGAAGGATCTCCAATCATGTAAAAAGGACTTAAATTATGAGCAAAAGCTACACTCTTAAGGCTGAAAAACGCGAGCGGGTTGGTAAGGGGTCCTCCCGTGAACTTCGCCGCAACGGTCTTATTCCTGCTGTCATTTATGGTGAAAAACAACCACCCTTGGCAATAACAGTTCCCTATAAAGAAATTTTCTACAAAATTCATGCCGGTGGCTTTCGTACCACCATTGCAACGATTATTCTTGACAAGCAAAAAATTATGGTTTTGCCAAAAGATTATCAATTAGATCCCGTGCGTGACTTTCCCCTCCATGTAGACTTTTTGCGCATCTCAGAAAAATCCGTTGTAGAAGTGAATATTCCTGTCCACTTCCTCAATGAAGATACGGCACCTGGACTTAAAAAGGGTGGTGTCCTCAATATTGTTCGGCACGAAATTGAATGTACAGCTCCAGCAAGTGCTATTCCTGAAGCTATTGAAATTGATCTCTCCAGCTACTCTATTGGTGATTCTATTCACATTTCAGCAGTGCAACTGCCAAAAGATGTGACTCCCATCATCCAAGATCGAGACTTTACCATTGCAACCATTGCAGCTCCTGCTGGCATGGATGTCAGCGATGAAACTTCTGAACAAGAAAATGATGAAGAAGACACGGAAACTTCATAAAACTCAAAAGGCGGGAATTTTTTCCGCCTTAATTTATGAGACATTACCCTTACTCATACTTTGACTGAAGATACACATGTGGCTTATTGCTGGTCTTGGCAATCCTGGTTTACAATATCAAAATAACCGCCATAATATCGGTTTTATGGCTGTTGATGCCATTTATCAGTCCTTCTCTTTTTCTCCATGGTCAAAGAAGTTTCAAGCAGAAATCTCCAATGGTTTCATAAATAATGAGAAAATTTTTCTTATAAAACCACAAACTTTCATGAATCTTTCTGGTCAAGCTATCGGTGAAGCTTTGCGATTTTATAAATTAGATTTAAAGAATTTGATCATCATTTATGATGAGCTAGACCTGTCACCGGGGAAAGTTCGTATAAAAATTGGTGGAGGAAATAATGGGCATAATGGCATTAAGTCTATTGATGCCCATTGTGGTACTGACTATTGTCGTATACGCATAGGAATTGGTCATCCTGGAAGCAAAGAACTTGTTCATCAGCATGTCCTGGGAAATTTTACCAAATCTGATCAAGAATGGTTATCCCCTCTTTTAGAGACAATCGCAAAAAATATCGCTCTCCTTATAAAAGATGATAAATCCCTCTTTATGAATGAAGTTTCACAAACGATAAAAAACAATTAGAACCATTGGCTTGCATGTCCCAGTCGCGTGAAGAATATGAATAAGAACTCTTAAAAAAATCCTCTTATAAACTTAAGGCAAAATCTGTTGGCAACGTGAGAAGCTAAAAAATAGAACAGAATACAAGCTTGTATACACCTTTGAAAAAGAAAGGCTTTTATTCTCTTTTGAGAGAAAGAGAAGATTGAACAGCAAACCAAAATACTCAAACGGCTCTCTCCAATCTTCTCCCCTAAATTAAAAAAAATCATTTGGCTGAATGGTCGACTGTAGCGGATCGTAACCATTTGATTGTTGACTATAAACTGTAGGAATACTCCTATTGTTTTGCAATACCACAACACGCGAACCAACGGAAACACGATCATAAAGATCAATAATATCTTGATTAAGCAAACGGATACACCCACTTGAAATAGCACGCCCAATTGACCACGATTCGTGTGAACCATGAATACGGAAAAGTGTATCTTTCCCATTTTTGAACAAATAAAGTGCCCGCGCACCTAATGGATTATCGGGCCCTGGTGGCATTCCTTTCCCAAGATGACCATAACGTTCTGGTTCTCGAGCCATCATAGCTGCAGTAGGAGCCCAATTTGGCCACCGACGCTTGCGCTGTATAACCCCCTCACCTTCAAATGCTAGGCCTTCTTTACCGACACCAATCCCATAACGCAAAGCTTTTCCATTTTCACCAATAAGGTAAAGAAAACACTCTTGCGTATCGATAACCAATGTTCCAGGCGCATAAGATGTATAATAAATCACCTCTTGTCGCCAATATTTTGGATCAATTGTCGCAAGATCAACAGCAGGTAACGAATAGGTCTCATTCGTTACAGGACCATACAAAGCCTGTATTTCTGGTGGAATGTATCGAACTTGTTGAAAAGGTACCGATGACATATCTGACTGACGTGTAGCACATCCAGCCAAAGCCAAAAGTGCTGCAATTAAAAAGGCACAACGAGATAACACTCTTCTATTTTCTCCGATTAATTATTTATGCAGATTTGCATACCATGAAAAACTTAGCACAATATTAACATTAATTCGAAGTTTTCTTATCCTTGTAACTAAGGAGAACAATAAGGCAAGAAGAACTAAGGTAAAAAAGTAGATACCTACTACTTTAGACTTTTTTCTCACTTATCGCAAGACAAGGACTATAACTCTTCTGAAAATATGCTATAAAAAGGAAGCTTTATCTTGACCATAAAATCAATAGAAAAGAAAGATTCTCATGGGCTTTAAATGCGGTATTGTCGGATTACCTAATGTCGGGAAATCAACTCTTTTTAATGCATTAACAAAAACAGCCACGGCACAGGCTGCCAATTATCCTTTTTGTACCATTGAACCCAATACCGGTGAAGTTGCTGTTCCAGATTTACGAATGGAAAAAATTGCATCAATCGCTGGTTCAAAAGAAATGATTCCTACACGCATTAACTTCGTCGATATTGCGGGGCTTGTGCGAGGAGCTTCAAAAGGCGAAGGTTTAGGAAACAAGTTTTTAGCCAATATTCGCGAAGTCGATGCCATTGTCCACGTTTTACGCTGTTTTCAAAATGAAGATATTACCCATGTAGAGGGACGTATTGATCCTGTTTGTGATGCGACAACGGTTGAAACCGAACTCATGCTTGCGGATCTTGAAAATCTTGAGAGACGAATCATACAAATCCGTAAACGAGCAACCGGAAAAGACAAAGAAGCTCTCACAATTTTACCTATTATGGAAAAAGCATTAAACATACTGCAACAGGGAAACCCTGTCCGGTTATTACTCAAAGATATTTCTTCCGATGAACACCATATTCTTAAGAGTTTGAATCTTTTAACCTCCAAGCCTGTACTTTATGTTTGTAATGTAAGCGAAAATGACGCCGCTCATGGAAATAGCTTTACCCAAACAGTTGAAAAAATGGCAACAAAGCAAAATGCGCAAAGCATTATCATTTCTGCTTCTATCGAAGCGGAAATTACACAACTGAGTGATGCTGAAGCATCAGAATATCTCAATGCTCTAGGGCTCTTTGAACCGAGTCTCAATCGCCTCATTCGCGCTGGTTACCATTTACTTGATCTCATTACTTACTTCACCTGTGGACCTAAGGAAACACGAGCATGGACAATTACACGTGGTACAAAAGCTCCCCAAGCAGCTGGTGTTATTCATTCAGATTTTGAGCGCGGTTTCATTCGTGCGCAAACCATCAGCTATAATGACTATATTGCTCTGGGTGGAGAAAGCGGTGCAAAGGAAGCAGGGAAAGCCCGCGATGAAGGAAAGGAATACATTGTGCAAGATGGCGATATCATGTTATTTAAACATAATACTTAAATCTTCACTCTGTCTTAATAGTTTATCTTGAAAACTTTGGTAATAGCTCCTTGGAATCTTGTCGTAAAAATTCTCAAGAGTTTTTAGAACAAAAAAGCTGTTGCTAGCATATGATTGTGATAGCAACAGCTTGACCCATTAAAGAATAGAAATATAAAATTAGCGTGTCCAACGCCCTTCGTATTTAAATGTTGGAGCGTTCTTTAAAGAATCTTTTGTCGCATTTGTAATGAGTTTCCATTTACCATAATCATTTGTCATCTGGATTGTTTCTGGAGAAACGACCACATAACTCTCGCCTATGCCAAGAAAACCACCAACAGCAATAACAAATCCTGCAATATTATTTTCACGTAAAATAATATCTTTTACTTCACCAATATTTTCATCTTCTATATTATATACATTGGCGCCTATAAGACTGGAAGCAACAAAATCCGTTGCTAAAGGTGTCACATAACGCACAGACTTATCTATCCCTACCTGTACAATACCCGTCGAAGAGATCATTTCAGGTTTTGAAGGCACTTCAAAAGACTGAGCATAAGTACTAGAAACCATCAAAATTGACATAAGAGTAGTACATGCAATTTTTTTCATTTTAACATCTCCATTTTTACTTTGCTTTTACTTTATAAAACCTCAATGCATCATAAAAAGATTTGTTCCTTATGCTCTTTATACTCTATACTCTTTTGAGCCTTGTCGCTTTACCCTTTTCTCTTTATTTCGTCTTTTATTTCTTTCTCTAATTCTTCTTCTAAACCACACCAAATATGATTTTTTAAAATATAAACAAACCCTGCAAAAATGATTAAAAATAAAATAACACGAAAACCGGTTTTTTTACGAATTTCCATATGAGGATCGGCAGCCCACATCAAAAAAGCAGAAACATCGCGCGCATAATGTTCAACGATTTCTGGGGTCCCATCTTCATAAGCAACCATACCATCACTCAAAGGAGGAGCCATAGTTAAAGAATTACCAGCAATAAAATAAGGATTATACCAATAACCATTCGCAATTTTTATCTCCTTCGGTGCCTTCTGATATCCTGTTAAAAGAGCTGTAATATAATCTGGACCAGCTGTATCATAATGAGTCAATACATCAGTAATTAAAGCAGGAAACGGCAAAAATACCCCACGTGCACGTGCCATCAATGTCAAATCTGGAGGATAAGCACTATTCAAAACAAATCTTGCTTCTTCTTCATGTGAAAAGGGAGAAGGAAAATAATCCGTTGCAACCCCAGCACGTTTAAAAAATTTTCCTTCTCGATTAGGACCATCGCGCACTTCATATTGCCCCGCCAAAGCTTTGACCTGTTCTTGATCATACCCAAGATCTTTTAAATTGCGAAAAGCCACATATTTTAGCCCATGGCAGCTGGAACAAACTTGTCTATAAACCTTTAATCCGCGCCTCAATTGCGCCTTATTATAAAGCCCAAATGGACCTGAAAAACTCCATTCTTGTTTTTTAGGAACCTGTAAAGGAAAAGAAATAAATCCCTCTTCCTGATCAGAGGCATCACTCGCTAAACTCTGAGCAGAAAAACTCATAGCAACAATAACAACCAGCCCGACAAAAACATTTACCATAGTCTCTTTTTTTTCTGTTTTAAATCTTGCATAATTGAAGAAGGAAGAGAACATTTTTTTTCAAACGCTGGCAAAATCGGCAAAATAACCAAAAAAAATATAAAATAATAAACCGTAGCCAATTGTGTCCATAAAAGAATTTTGTCACTTATTTCTCTTGACCCCAACCAACCAAGAAAAATGACATCAATAACCAACGCCCAAAAGAAAATTTTATAAACAGGTCGATATCTTGCTGAACATATTTTAGAGCGGTCTAACCATGGCACAAAAATTAAAATGCAAATCGAACTGACGAATAAAACAAAGCCAACAAAGTTTGAAGAGAAAATACCAATATCAAAAGTTATAGCACGAAGCATCGCATAAAAAGGCAAAAAATACCATTCTGGAACCACACGAAGAGGTGCCTTTAAAGGATCTGCCACACTATAATTTTCAGCCTGCCCCATATAATCGGGCATATAAAACAAAAACCAGGCAAAGAAGATGAGAAAAACAGTAATAGCAAAAATATCTTTGATAAGCGCATAAGGCGAAAATGGAACCGTTTCCTTATCTGATTGTATAGCAAGACCTGTTGGATTGCCTTGCCCAACACAATGAATTGCCCAAATATGCAGCCCCACAAAAAGAAGCAAAATAAATGATAAAACATAATGGAAAACATAAAAACGATTCAACGTTGGTTGTCCTACGACATAACCACCCAGAAGTGTCTCATGCAACCATATCCCCGCCAAAGGTATCGTTTTTAAAAGCCCTGCAATCACTGAAGCCGCTGAAATAGACATCATCCCCCAAACAAGCACATAACCCAAAAATGCTATTGCCATCATGATGATATAAATAAAAATACCTGTAACCCATACCATTTCTCGCATATTTTTATAAGAACCATAATAAAGTCCACGTGCCAAATGGATATAAACAGCAATAAAAAAAAACGAAGAGCCTACACAATGCCATGGACGAAAAAGCCAACCAAACTGCCCTTCACGCCGAAACCGTTCACTAGTTTCAAAAGCCAAATGAATATCCGGAACATAATGCATAGCCAAGACAATACCAGTCAAGAGCTGTGATAAAAGCATAATAGTTAAAATACCGCCAAATGTGTAAAAGTAATTAAGATTATGCGGAACAGGAAAAATCACAAATGCATTATAAAAAAAACGAGGAAGAGGAAAACGCTTATCAAACCAACGAGCAAGAGCACTTTTAGGACAATAAGGAGGAAACCTTATCATGACTTTATCCTATTTTGAGCAAAGTATCAGAAAGAAATTGGTAAGGTGGAATAGTCAAATTATAGTTAGCTGGACCTGACCGCACTCTTCCAGCAGTATCATAAACAGACCCATGACATGGACACAACCATCCTCCAAATTTACCCGATTGCCCAAGTGTTACACAGCCTAGATGCGTACAAAGATTAATAACAATAAGCCAATTTTCACGTCCTTTACCTGCTGAACGCGCAAAATCTGTTGCTTCCTTTTCACCTTCAAGATTAGGATTGCGCGCTTGACGATCTTTTAGAAGTCTCAATTCAGTAGCACGAGCATCAGCAATTTCTTTTGCCGTACGATTTCGAATAACAACAGGCTGTCCTCGCCACTTTACCGTTACCGACATCCCCTCTTCAATACCAGAAAGATCAACCTCAACAGAGGAAGATGCCAAAACAGCTTCATCTGGACGCAACTGACGGATAAAAGGCCACATAACCGCTCCCATTCCAACTGCTCCTGCAACAGCTGTTACCAAAAACAGAAAATCCCGCCTCGTTTGCTCACCCATGGCCTTAACTTAAAGAGACACTTTGCTAAAACATTCTTTTACCATACCCTCTCCCATTGTACAATGCTTGATCACTCAGTTACCTCAACCATAAAAACATCCCCGTAAAAAACTCCTACCATTTGTATGGTTTATACAAAAAACTGTTTTATAATGATAATTCATCGTTTTACAGAGTGAATGAAATCCCTAAACACCGTAAGGTTTTTTCATTTCAAACCTATTCATATTAATCAATCAAAATTACTCCCCCGCCCGTGAAAATCAGAGATAGCATGTAAATAAACACTTCTAAAGAAAGAAACATAGTCTTGTTATGACCATATCTCAGTAAACAAGTTGAGTTTATCAGTCATTTCTTTAACACATTTACAGCATCCCTCCCTCCCTCAATTCCAACTGGTTTCATGAGTATTTTTTTCGCTTCTGTTTTTGCATAAAAAGCATATTTTGTTGATTTTAATTAAAATTGATGATCTAGCCTCATTAAATATCCCACTTTTCAACATAATGAGCCAATTCATTTATGGATGGCTCAATAAAAGGAAGTCCCTAATAGGGAGCTTCTCTCTTATCCCAAACAGACCTGTATACATAACTTTTTCCCTGAAATTTAAAGGGAATAAAAATTAACCGTAAAAAACATGTATTTCTCAAAGCATATTTTTCGAATAAATTGTGGTGCTTCTTTACAAAGTCGAAAGAAAAATCATATTACAGAGAACATGACACTTCATATAGCTCTTTTCCAACCTGATATTGCTGGTAATACTGGAACGATTTTACGTCTTAGCGCTTGCTTTGGTTTACATGTGCACATTATTGAACCTGCAGGCTTTAATCTGTCGGATCGTAATCTCAAACGTGCAGGATTGGATTATCTCGAATATGCTTCCTTAGAACGACACATTGATTGGCAACATTTTATAAGCTCCATGAAACACTTTAAACGCCGCCTGTTGCTTTTAAGTACAAAAGCAAAAACATGCTATACGCAGATATGCTATCAAAGAAATGATGTTTTACTTTTTGGTCGTGAAACAGCTGGCGTTCCCGATTATGTTCATGAAGCGGCCGATTACACATTAAAAATTCCCATGCAACCACAGGCACGCTCTCTAAATCTCGCCATGAGCGTAGCCATAACAACAGGAGAAGCATTACGCCAAATTGGTTATCATGAAAGAAACTGTATCTATAAAAACATAAATTATCACGAAAAACAATAATACAACATATAAAGAACAGTTGAGCGTATAATGCCTATTATTTTCCAACAATTAAGTGCTGATAAAATAAACATTTTTTAGTGCCTAGCACATCCATTTCACATCACCACCTATAAATGATTAAATACTCCTCATAGTAAAAATCCATTGGACATCACCCTATTTATGCTCATACAAGGTGCAAATCGCTATCACTATTCTCTATTCGTTCTCATTTTTGAGAATCCTTATCTTTGAGATGATTCATAAGAGACATTTTTCCTCTCTGTAATTATTTTTCCTCACTTGTGACGTGTAAGGCAATAATTTTGATTGATGTAATATGAACAGGTTTGAAATAACCTTACAATATTTTGAGCTCTTATTTCACATGAATAATGATTATTATAAATTAATATGTTGACTTAAAAAATATAAACAACAGTGGGTTTATAAACAGATATATTATAAATCAATTTTTTCTAATAGTGCATGACGATCCATTAAAAATCCGCTTTCAACCCATATCATTTCTAACTCTTTAAGCTTTTTTCCTAAAAGTACACCTTTCGTAAAACCTTTCTTTATTAAATCGTTACCATTAATAGGAAAAGTTGGAATTTGCCATTTTTTGGCAAGTTGATAAAGCTTGACATAACCCTCTGCTTTTTGCAAAGCATCACTTTTTTCCAGATGATCAAGATGTGATGCAGCGACAGACAATGATAATTGATCTAAAACTGGCTGTCGTCCATGAAAATAAATCAGTTTTTGCACAAAATGATCAGAACAGTTTTGGTTTATTATTTCTAACTCTGCCCATTCTTTTAATCGCGTTGTTTCCTTAAGAGAAAAACGCAAGCGCTGTGCCATTTCATGAAGACGTATGGGGTCAGGAGGAAGAAGGCTTTCTAGCCGTAACAATGGATCAACTTTCCAACCAAGAGCCTGTTCTGTCTTCACCAATGCGTGAATTGCATCAATGCCCCATCGTTCTGTTTCAGGAAAAATGAGTGGCAAAATTCTGCTTTGTCGCATCCATAAAAGAGCACGCATTGGATCAAACGCCGCAAGAAGCTTTTTCATTTCTGCCCAAATACGTTCAGAAGAAAGTTTTTTTAAACCGTGTTTTAAACGAACACATGCCTTCAATCCTTCCACATCAGGTCGCCCTGCTCCATACCACGCAAAAAAGCGAAAAAACCGTAAAATACGCAAATAATCTTCGCCAATACGATCTTCTGCAACCCCAATAAAACGAACTGTTCGGCTAGCAATATCACTCAAACCTCCCACATCATCATAAAGGTTGCCAGCAGCATCACAATAAAGCGCATTTATCGTAAAATCTCGCCGTTCAGCATCTTTTTTCCAATCACGACCAAATGCCACTTTTGCATGACGACCATCTGTTTCAATATCGCAGCGAAGCGTTGTAACCTCATAAGAACATGAATGAGCAACTACTGTTATTGTACCAAAAGCAATCCCTGTAGGAATAGCTTTAAATCCTGCTTCTTCTACACGTGCAATAACCTGTTGCGGCAAACAGGTTGTTGCAATATCAATATCACTAATAGGCTGCCCTAGCAGTTGATTGCGCACTGCTCCCCCTACAATACGCGCCTCTTCCCCCTCCACAGACAAAACACGAAGAAGTGTTTGGATATCACTTTGTTGTAACCACGCAACCTGTTTGAAGTTCTGTCTTATACTCACCCTTTAACCTTTCAAAAAAGTTGTCTTCATTGCTTTAAAAAACTCTCTTCATAAAACAAATTTTTTAAGACATCCCTTATAAAGCACGTCTATTTCTTCCAAAGAAACTTTTCTCTTCTTATATACGAATATAAAAAAACGGCATATGATACTTCATTTCTTCTCATTTTCTGTTACAAACAATAAGATATCCATTATCATGCAGAGAAAATTACCATTTTTGCGACAAACGCCTTAAGGAAGAAATATGAGTCAACATGATCCATCATCCAATTCTATAAAAAAGGTCAATATCAATCATGAAGCTCAAGTCATTATTGATGATATTGATACGGCACACAAAGAATTGGATATTTTACAAAAAGAAATTGACAAAGTTATTTTTGGGCAAAATCAGGTAATCGAATATGCTTTAATCGCTATTTTCGCTGGTGGTCACGCCCTTCTTGTCGGTGCTCCAGGACTTGCAAAAACACGTCTTGTTGAAACATTGGGAACAGTCTTAGGGCTTGATGAAAAACGCATCCAATTCACTCCTGACTTAATGCCATCGGATATTATTGGTTCTGAAATTATGGATTCCGATAAAGACGGTAAACGTTCTTTTCGATACATTCAAGGTCCTATTTTCACGCAACTTCTCATGGCCGATGAAATCAATCGTGCTTCCCCACGGACACAGTCAGCCCTTTTACAAGCTATGCAAGAATATCATGTTACTGTTGCAGGTAACCGTTATGATTTGCCACAACCTTTTCATGTTCTTGCAACGCAAAATCCTCTCGAACAAGAAGGGACATATCCACTTCCTGAAGCACAACTGGATCGCTTTTTGATGCAAATCGATATTGACTATCCTGACCTCACAACAGAACGACGGATTATTTTAGAAACAACAAAAGAAAAAAAGTCAAATGCAAAACCAATTTTATCCGGCAAAAAATTGCAAAAAATTCAAAATATCGTTCGCAAAATGCCTCTTTCAGAAAATGTGATTGAAGCTATTTTAAAAATTGTCCGCTCATCTCGCCCTCATAAAGACAATAGCCTTGCTAATACTTATGTTTCTTGGGGACCTGGTCCACGGGCATCACAAGCCCTTTCACTTTGTGTTCGCGCCCGTGCTCTTTATTATGGACGCTTAGCTCCTTCACTTGATGATGTTGAAGCATTGGCCTATCCCGTATTACAACACCGCATGGCTCTTAATTTTTCTGCCCATGCTGAAGATATAACCGTAAAAGATATTATCAATAACCTTGTGAAAGATGCTCTTTGAATGGCACTTGGCAAAAAAGTTTTACAAAAGCCTCCATTGTCGCTGGCAAATGAACTGCATAAGGATACTGGCAAAATGCCATATTTCCTTTTACAAGCGCGTCATATCGCTAATACATTGATAACCGGGTGGCATAGACAACGTAAAAGCGGTAATGGGGAAAACTTTTGGCAATTTCGTCCCTATATGGAAGGAGAATCCATTACCCGCATTGATTGGCGTCGCTCAGCGCGTGATGAAAATACGTATCTCCGTGAACACGAATGGCAAACGACACAAACCGTTTGGCTTTGTCCTGATCAGAGCGCATCAATGCATTACTGTTCGCGCTTTTCTAAAATCTCTAAAGGTAATCATGCCACTATTCTTACCCTTACCTTGGCATCCCTTCTTGCACGCAGTGGCGAACATATTGCTATTCCCAACTTAATGTCCCCCACAATGACATCCAATGTCGTAGAACGAATAGCCTTTGCTTTAGAAAATCATTCAGATGAAAATTTATTTCCGGATTTTTCAACGATTACACGCTTTTCACATGTCATTATAATGAGTGATTTTCTCGACTATCCTGAAAAAATCATCCAACATTTAACCGTTTTAACTACAAAACAGGTGACAGCTCATTTAATTGAAATTTCTGATCCCGCAGAAGAAAGCTTTCCCTACACAGGTCACACAGAATTTTTGGATCCTGAAACGAAAGAGAAACATGTTTCCACTAAAGCAGAAGATCTTCGTAAGAACTATTGTAAACTATATCACGCAAGGCGACAAGAATTGGTAAATTTTTGCGCACGCCAAGGATGGTCTTATCACGTTAGTACAACAGATCAACCTTTAACAGAGACCATTTTTCATCTTGCAAATACAATGAGCGACTCTCCATTGCAAAAAAGGAGGGCACTTTGAGTTTTGCTGCTCCCTTTCTGTTACTAGGGCTTTTGTTCCTACCGGTCATTTGGTGGCTGTTGCGGATAACTCCTCCATCTCCGCGTAAAGAGCTTTTTCCCCCTTTTCGCTTCTTACCCAAACCAACTCATCAACAAGAAATAGCAAAACATACACCTTGGTGGTTGCTCTTGTTGCGTTTAACCATAGCGGCACTTGTTATCATAGCTCTAGCACGCCCCACTTGGAATCAAAAACCAATAAGCTTTTCCGGGTCTCAACCCCTTGCACTCATTATTGATAATGGTTGGGTTTCTGTAAAAGAATGGAAACAGCGCATCTCTATCGCTGAAATACTCCTTGCACAGGCAGAAAAACAGCAAAAAAATATTTATCTTGTTGCAACGGCTGAAAATAATATCTCCAATATAGAGCCCCAACCAGCCAAGATTATAAAACAGCATTTAATGCATTTGCAACCGCGTCCTTGGTCTGTCAACCGCGTGCATGCCTTCAAAAAACTCAGCAAAATAACCAAAGGAAAACCTCTTGATATTGCTTATTTAAGTGATGGATTACAAACAAATGAAGATGAGCAAGCTTTTGCTCTTCTTGAAGAATTAAAACCTAGAAACTTCTTGTGGTATTTGACTGATATTTCCGATTTAACCGGCATAACATCCATAGAAAATAACAATGGAAACATGGGCGCGCGTATTATCCGCTCAACAACACACAGTAACACTCCCGCTATACTCAGCCTCTACGATTCAAATAATCAACTTCTCGGACAATTTACGAACAATTTCTCTGAAGGAGAAACAACAGCACTTGTTCCTTTTAATGTACCACTTGAACTACGCAATGATATCGCTTGGATAAAAATAAACAATCAAAACCATGCTGCTGCAACCTTCTTGGTAGACAGCCATAACAGGATAAGCCGTGTTGCTCTTCTCTCACCCGATACCAATGAAATGGCACAGCCTTTACTTGCTCCATTTTATTACATTATCAAAGCCTTACAAGGTCATACACAGCTTATAACAGCCGGTGGAAGAGAACTTTCAACGGATATTGATCATTTGCTTAAACAAAATCCATCTGTTTTGATTATGGGTGACATTGTTAACATACCCCCAAAAGCAGAAAAAAAACTTTCTGATTTTGTGAATAAAGGGGGAACACTCATCCGCTTTGCAGGAGAAAAACTCAGTAGCGCAGAACATTACGATAACCTTCTTCCGATACCACTACGCCCAGGTCAACGTTCCCTTGGAAGTATTATGTCTTGGACAAAACCACAAAAGCTTGCCCCTTTTGCAAAAAATAGCTTTTTCTTTGGTCTTCCCTTTCCAGGAGATGTTACTGTCTCGCGCCAAATCCTCGCAGAACCAACCCCAGATCTTTTTGAAAAAACGTGGCTTAGCCTTTCGGATGGAACTCCTCTTATTACCGCAGCAAAACGTGGTAAAGGAACCCTCATTCTCATTCATGTTGCTCCTGATCCAACATGGTCTAACCTTCCTCTTTCTGGCTTTTTTGCACAAATGCTGCAAAAATTAATCACATTAGGTTCTAACGAAAACACAAACCTAACACACAGAGAAAAAAGAACAGTGGTACAAAACCCTTGGCGAACTATAGCCGTTGACGGACAATTACAAGTACCACCCTCTGATGTTGTTCCTTTGATCTTTGACTCTCAAAATCCACCCCATCCTTCCTACCATACTCCCCCAGGACTTTATGGTGTCAAAAACGATTTTTATGCACTCAATCTCTTAACTCATTCGTCGCACTTGATGAAACAATCATCATTGCCAACATCTCTTAATAAAAGCCCTTTATCTTACGATACAAAAGAAAAAAATCTTATCGGCCCACTTTTAGGATTAGCCATCTTATTATTCGCCTTTGACAATTTTCTCATTTTATGGATAGGAGATATTTTTTCTTTCATGAAACGGCGTAATATGTTTCTCCTCCCCTTTATAAGTCTTATTGCCTTGTTTTCATATGATCCAACTCTTCATGCACAAACGAAAGAAAATCAATATGATAGTGTACAAGCTGCTGGTGCAACACATCTTGCCTATGTTATAACCAATAATCATGAAATTGATACAACGAGTAAAAGTGGTCTAGAAGCATTAAGTCAATTTATCGCAGAGCGCACAATGCTTACCCTCGGCTCTGTTACAGCACTTGATCTCGATAAAGATGAACTCTCTTTTTATCCTCTTATTTACTGGCCAATTGATGTTAAGAGTCCTATACCAACCCCCAAAAGCCTTGAAAAAATAAATAACTTTATGAAACATGGGGGAACAATTTTATTTGACACGCGCGATCAGATAAAGAGCAATCTTAATCTTGAAGGAGATGCTACTCCAGAAACGCAAAGATTACGAGATATCTTAAAAGAGTTAAATATTCCATCCATTGAGCCAGCATCAACGGATCATGTTGTTACACGTTCTTTTTATATTATGCCAGATTTTCCTGGTCTCTACCGTGGTTCACCTTTATGGATTGAATCCTCATCAACAAACAAAAAAAATAAAAATTCCCTTGCCAGCGGCGATAATGTAAGTTCTCTTCTCATTACTGCCAATAACTTTGCTGGTGCTTGGGCACTCGATAAAAAAGGGTCATGGAAATATCCCCTTGTTCCCAATGATCCAATGCAACGTCTATGGGCATTTCGTGCAGGTTTAAATATTGTCCTTTATGTTCTTACAGGAAACTATAAAGCGGATCAAGTTTATGTTCCAGCACTCTTGGAACGCTTTAAAAGAGAAAGAAGGCAATGATATCATTTTTCACTTTTCAGCCTTTTTTACCACTCATTTGGATTCTGTTCTTAAGTGGAATATCGATTCTTTTTGTCGTTGTTGGTCTTGTTACGCAACGGCAAGGTTCTTTATTTCGTCTGATGGCATTAAGCGCCCTCATCCTTGCTTTGCTCAATCCAATGATCATAAAAGAACAGCGTGAACCACTGAAAAACACAGTAGGAATTGTTATTGACCGCAGCAAAAGCCAAACATTTGGAACACGTACAAACGACTGTGATGAAGCGCGCGCGCAATTAACTCAAGCATTGGCGCATTATCCACAATTTGAACCACGCTTTATTGAAGTTGGAAAACTTGCTGATAATCAGTATGCGCCCTCAACGAATTTGTTTGAGGCTTTAACACAAGCAGTATCTGATGTACCGCTCTCTCGTTATGCAGGAACCATTTTTATCACCGATGGACAAGTGCATGACATTCCTGACCTATCAGACCTTCATCATGAAGCACCTCTCAATGCCCTGATTACAGGGCAATCAGATGAATTTGATCGCCAAATCAAGTTTATTTCTCCTCCACGCTTTGCCCTTGTCAACAAACCACAAACGCTCTCCATTTTGGTAGAAGATAAAGGCCCCGCCAAAAAAACAATACCACAGAAAGCAAATATTACACTAAGCGTCAATGGACAAGACATTGGCCATTATTCTGTGACTCCTGGCGTGATTTTTCAAACTGAAATTAGCCTTCCTCATGCTGAAAAAAATATTATCCAAGTTATAACTGATCCACACAAAGGTGAACTAAGCTTTAAAAACAACCGCGCCATAACAATTATTGAAGGAATCAGAGAAAATTTACGCGTTCTTCTTATTTCAGGTGCTCCTTATAATGGAGAACGGACATGGCGAGACCTTTTGAAAGGTGACTCTAATATTGATCTTGTTCACTTTACTATTTTGCGTCCCCCCACCAAAGCAGATAATACGCCCTCAAGCCAATTATCCTTAGTGGTCTTTCCCACAAGAAAACTCTTTGTTGAAGAAATTAATAACTTTGATCTCATCATCCTTGATGGCTACCAGCACTCTACTGTTCTCCCCTTAATCTATTATGATTATATCGCCCAATATGTACAAAAGGGGGGTGCATTGCTGATGGTAACAGGACCTGAATTTACCCAAAAAAACTCACTTGCGAAAACACCTTTAATAAGCATTCTACCGGCATTGCCCAATGGAACTATTATTCAAAAACCTTTTCGCCCCACATTAACCAAAGAAGGTGAGCGCCATCCTGTCACAAGGGGTCTTGCAACACTTAACCTTCCCGCTTCTCAATGGGGGCAATGGTTGCGACAAATTGCTATTCAAAACATAAATAACGGAATTGCCCTCATGAAAGGAGCCGATGAACAACCACTTTTACTTCTCTCGCATGTTGATAAAGGACGTGTAGGCATGTTGCTTTCTGATGAAAGTTGGCTTTGGGCACGAGGTTTCGAAGGCGGTGGTCCTTATGCTGCTCTTTATCGTCGTATTGCCCATTGGCTCATGAAAGAACCAGAACTTGAGGAAGAAAAATTAAGTGCGACCAGCAGCCATCATCATTTAACAATTCGCCGCCAAACTCTAAAAAACCATCCAGAACCCACTGAAATAATCTTTCCCTCTGGAAAAAAAGAAAATATTACTCTGACCAAAGAGAAAGAAGGCCTTTTTACTGCAACTGTGACCACTGATGAGACAGGAATTTTTACCATTAAAAATGGCGGTTTAACAATACTTTCTTCTGTAGGGATGCTCGATAATCTTGAGTTGTTTGACTTGATTTCAACACAAGAAAAACTAGCTCCCATTATTAAGCACACTGGTGGCTACATCGGACGTTTACACCCTGAGGGAAAAGAAAACATTCATCTTCCTCCATTCAAGCTGATTCAATCAAAAACAAGTCCGTCCTCTTCTCCAGCACATTCAATTGTTCTGAAAGAAGCAACAGAAACCCGTTTAATCAATACCTTTTACTTTTCGGTATTTTCTGGTTTTTTTGCACTGCTTGCTTGCCTTTTACTGTTGAACAGCATGTGGTATTATGAAGGCCGTTAAAAAGTCTGAGATTTCGTATAATAGTTTTAAAATTCAGCTTATCTTTTTACGTATCTACTTGTCTTTTGTAATTAGATAACGTATTGATTTATAACTCAAAATACAGTGGAATTCTCCTTATTTCTAATATCCTCATATTAAAACAATAAAAAACATTCTCTTGCGTATTATTAGAAGAGATGCTGTATGGATAGAAACCATTGAAGAAAAGAGTGAAATACCTCTTAATGAATCCTCTTAAAGCAAAGCAAGGATTTTCATAAAATTGGGGGAAAATAGTATGATGTTTTTTATTTGCACCTTGTATAAATGTAGAGATGGTAGTGTACAGTAAGCCCTATATAGTTCACAGAAGCTTTCCATTATAATATCGAGTACCGTCGTGAAGTTAGCTCAAACGCATTGAGAAATGTTTTTTTACAAATATGTTAATCTACAACACAATGATATTTTATTAGGGATATTCTATTTGGAACATTCCGCTTGAGACGTTCTTTTTTGCAAGCTAATTTTCATTTTACAATCTTTCTTGCCTTTAAGCACTAACTTATCTTATGTTTATTCTTTAAATCGTTTTTAATCCTCTACGAGCTTTTATGTTTTATCTTGCCCATATATCGGATGTACATCTTTCCCCTCTCCCGCAACCTTCCCTTTTTGAACTTTCTGGGAAGCGTCTTACCGGTTATCTGAACTGGCAAAAAAAACGTAAGAGTCAGATGGCAACAGATGTCCTAGAAACTGTAATAGATGCCTTGAACAAAAAAAAACCTGATCACCTTGTGATCTCTGGTGATCTTGTAAATCTTGCTCTCGATAAAGAATTTGTACAAGCTCATCGTTGGCTACTTAACCTAGGAAAACCTCAAGATATTTCTTTAACATTTGGAAATCACGATGCCTATGTCCGCGGCGCTTTACAAAAAGCATGCACTCTTTTTAAACCTTGGATTACAGGTGACATCCCTCAAAAAAGCGTCTTTCCTTATATGCGCATTCGCAAAGATGTTGCCATCATAGCAGCTTCTTCAGCCATTGCGACATTGCCTTTTCAAGCTTCTGGCTATTTTGGTAAAATGCAAGCGCAAACTTTACCGCTCTTTTTAAAGGAAGCAGCACAGCGCAACCTTTTTCGTGTCGTCATGATTCACCACCCCCCCTTTCCAAAGGCGACGTCTTGGCATAAAAAACTACGGGATATAAAACGTTTTCTAGACGTTATCAAATATCACGGTTGTGAGCTTATTCTTCACGGACATACTCATTTACCCACATTGAATTACATTGAAGGACCAATTAAAAAAATTCCTATTGTTGGTGTTCCTTCCGCATCACAAGCTTTTGGTGATAAAAAACCACCCGCAGGCTTTAATTTATTTTCCATTGAACGCTTACAAAATCAATGGCATTGCCAATTACAACGTTATAGCATTATCAATCCTCAAAACGAGATTGCATGTACTGAAACAATTAATCTTTAAACACCTTCATAGTTGCCAAAACAACAAAAAACGAAAATATTTTTATTTCATATTCCTTTGAAAATCATAATTCTTATTTCCCTTTTTCTCCTTAAAAGACAAAGTTTCACCTTCTCTGTCAATAGATCAATTTTTCTCAGACAGTTCCATCTGCTGCCCCACTTATGTGACTAGCTTTTTACAAACTTATCGGTTTTCTTCCTTCCCGCCCTAAAGAACGAAAATTGTACCACATCTGATTTATAAATAATCCGGATTCTTGTCTCACGGGTTCCAGCTGCTAATTGCGCATGTGATTTACTTCACAAAGCTCTACACATAAACCCTGCTTTGAATTTCATCATACACTCCTCCAAAAGCATCTAATGCGTAAAATCCTTATATTATTACAATGATGATATTTTATAGAATAATAGAGAAGCTCATTCAGCATCTATACCTGAAAATCAATGCCTAAAAAAGCCAAATAATAACTAAAGTATATAATTTCAATAACCCAACCTACTTGTGATTCATAAACAAATGATGTTGATTGATTTATCGTAAATAGATTTGAAATGATCCATTACTATTTCACTCGAAATTTATTATCGTACATTAAAAAAGTTATAAAAAATAGTAGATTATATTTCGATAACAGACATAGGTAATAATGTTTTTTATGTCTCAATAAATTCCTAATTTTCTCTCTATTTTTTCCTATAAATCACTTTATAATACTCTTTATAATTATTTTATTATTGAATTACATTGCGGATGTAATTTTACGTGCTTTAGAATTTTTTTGCGATCTTTTTGTTATTAAATAAAATATTTTACGATACCGCAAAACAGAAAAGTTGATTGTATGAGAGATCTTTCAAATAAAATAAAATGCCATTAGCTTGCCAATTCACATGTTGGTTTTAAAAAGCATCTTTTAAAGCACCAAAACCCATTTCCCGACGGCACCTATGAATGATGTAATGATAAGTCCATTTAGCAACACCATCTTCACGTTTATGGAAAAGCAAGCTAGTATCAAATCTCATACTTTGCCACCCCCTAATGTAGCGACAGCCTTTAGCACTTAAGATAGTTCATAAGAAGCATTTTTATTCTTTCTTTAATGTTTTTATCTCACGACTCCCCCTCTTTTTG
Organism: Bartonella sp. AC130YNZD; assembly: GCF_042196865.1. Lineage (NCBI taxonomy): Bacteria > Pseudomonadati > Pseudomonadota > Alphaproteobacteria > Hyphomicrobiales > Bartonellaceae > Bartonella > Bartonella sp. AC130YNZD. Next base: position 22,546 of record NZ_JBHIQZ010000002.1, on the reverse strand, counting down.
ACGTGCAAAAGACATGGCTTTGATTGGTTCAATATAATATAGGTTTAAAATGAGAAAATCTTATGACACTCGGGGCTCTCACTTAACATGACAAAAAGTAATTTATATTTATAAATCAAAGTATTGTTCGAATAAAATAGTAGCTCTTTTGAGTAAAGGATATTTACTAGAACATACCTGAAAAATAAAAGCCTCATTCGAAAATGAGACTTTTGAAGTGTTTTATTCTGCAAAAAATTAAAATTTATAAGCTACACCCACGCGGAAATCATTTGTTTTGTAGCCCATTTCAAATTTATCCTGTATGAACTTCTTTTTGCCAAAATCTGAATAACGATATTCTGCACGCACAATAACATTATCAGTCATTGCAAAATCAATACCACCTCCAAGAGTATAACCAATCATGGTCTTTTTTTCATCATGCAACCAATCAGAAAAATCAACTTCTCCATTTTTGCTATCAGCTACTGCCGCAAAAATATTCTGAAGCTGCGTATAAGCAATCCCTCCGGAAACATAAGGCATCATACGCTCAATCGCAAAACCAACTCTCACCCGTGTAGCACCAGCCCATTTTTGTTTTAAAGTATGACGTACAGCTTTAATACGCCTTGTTGAATCATTCTCCTGCAAATCTCTTGTTAGACTTGTTTCTTCTATAGGTTTTGGTATTTCTTCAGTTGGACTTTTTTTCGGTAGATTGACATCTTTAGAATCCTTTTTACCAGACCACATAATATCTGTATCAATACCTATAATAAAACTATTATCGATATCAATATTGGAACCCGCATAAACTCCCCCGATAAAACCAGAAAGTTTAGGTAAATTCTCCTTTCCAATTGGATTCCATATCCCTGTCTCATGTTTTAAATAACTTGCAGTTGTTTTACCTGAAAAGTTACCAATCTGTCCTCCAAGATAAAATCCTGTCCAAGACAAAGCAGGCGCTGGAATAACAGGAACAGGTTGTTCAGGAATAACGATATCCGACGCCTGTACTACAGAAATTGAAATTAAAGAAAATAGAGATGTTGAGGCTAAATACTTTGTAATCATAATTGCTCCCCTAAAAGCTAATGTGATACATAAATAATGGTAAATCGTTTCACAATTTTTTGAAAAAATCTATAGCAAAAATGACACAGTTAAAAAATTAAAATTAGTTTTAAATAAAGCTTAAATATTATTTATAATTTCCAGAAACTATTAATCTATAGCAGCTTTTATAGCTTCATATTGATCATCATTATATTCAATAATATAAATAATTATAATGTCAATTTTTTGAAAAAATGAGATAACGCTCATAAAAAATATGATTCACTAAATTAATCACTCATCGCTTTTTGTATAAAGAATGATACCTAGAATGGAGAATTTTTTCATCACACTTGAAAAACCAGTAGAGAACTTCACTCTAACCATCTCAAGCGTCTATGAAATGAAAGACAAAAAATTAATATATAAAAATGGAATTAATAATTTTTATTTATTCTTATAGAATTATTTTAATGTTTCATGATTTTTGTAAAAACTGAACAGACCAATTGCCCAGTTTCTGCAATTAATTTTTCAACACGAAGCAAATCAGGTTCCCCAACACTATTCAACAAAAGGTCGCTTAATCCAGGTGGCATATCATTGGGATCAAGAGAATCATTTAAGCAAAGCCGTATAATTTGACTCAAATTTGTATAAAGGCGATAGGCATAATGTAAATCAGCAATACATGACTGATTAAGAAAACTGTTTGGTAAGTGATCTAAAATATCCGCTGTCGTCGCTCCAATTTGAAACTCAATGACATGCGTAATAAGAGAAAATTGAGCAATAAACTCCAAATCCATAATGCCACCAGACATCGTTTTTAAATCCCATTGATTTTTTGGCGGCTTTTCTTTTGCAATCAAGGCACGCATTTCACATACTTCTTTTGCAACTTCCTTCTTATCACGAGAAATAGCAATAATTGCACATACTTCATTTTCTAGCTTTTGTAAAAAATCAGGGTCTCCTGCAATGCCTCGAGCCCTTGTTAAAGCAAGATATTCCCATATCCATGCTTCTTGGCGATAATACTTTTTAAAAAATGGAAAAGAAACAGCAATAGGTCCTTTATTGCCTAATGGCCGTAACCTTAAATCAACGACATAAAGAATACCTTGGCTTGTAAGAGTGGATAAAGCAGAAACGAGGCGCTGTGCTAAACGCGTATAATATTGAGAGATATAAAGAGGCTTTTCTCCATCAGATATTTCTGCATCATTATCGTGTTCATAAAGCAAAACGAGGTCAACATCGGAATCTGCTGTTAATTCGCGACTTCCAAGCTTCCCCATACCCAATATGCCAACACGCCCCCCTTTAATACGACCATGAAGACGAGAAAATTCCTCTTGAACGGTAGCAAATGTTTTTGTAATCATAAGATCAGCAAGCGCAGTAAAAGCAAAGCCCGCTCTTTCTCCTGTAATTGTACCGTTTAAAATTCGAATACCAATCAAAAAACGTTGTTCATCTGCAAAAATCCTTAAATGGTCAAGAATTTCCTCATAAGAAAGAACATTTTCAAGAAAATATTCAAGCCGTTTTTCTAAGTACGTTTTGGTCGGTAATTCTGAAAGAATATTCGGATCTAACATTCCATCAAAAACATGGGACCTGCGTGCAATAATTTCTGCAAGACGTGGAGCAGCCCCCATAATAAGGACAAGCATATCCAAAAGAGAAGGATTAGACTGCAAAAGACTAAAAAGCTGAATTCCTGAAGGTAAGCCCTGTAAAAAACCATCAAAACGTAACATCGCCTCATCAGCTCGTTTTGTCCCACCAAAAGCTTTCAAAAGAGCTGGTGTTAATTCCGTTAATCTCTCGCGTGCTTCGGCTGATTGCGTTGCTTTATAACGACCAAAATGGAGCGTGCGCATAATACGACAAATATCACTTGCTCTTTCGAAACCTAAACGGCTTAACGTTATTAATGTCTCTGGATCATCTTCTTCACCTGTAAAAACTAAATTACCAATTTCTAAACCAAGTTCTTGCTCATTCTCAAAAAGTGCAGCATAATGTTTTTCAACAACCTGAAGTGTTTTTAATAAATCACGGATAAAACTGTTACTGTCTTGATAACCCATTAAATAGGCAACACTCGTGAATTGAGCAGTATCATTTGGAAGAAGATGTGTTTGTTCATCGAAAAGCATTTGAATACGATGTTCTACATTTCGAAGAATAGCATAACTTTTTATAAGGCTATTTCTCGTTTTCTCACTGATCCAACCAAGCGTGTGAAGTTCTGCTAACATTGCAACTGTCTGACGTCCACGTAATTGAGGAAAACGTCCACCAGCAATGAGCTGCTGTGTCTGAACAAAAAACTCAATCTCACGAATACCACCACGACCTAACTTTATATTATGCCCATAAGCTGCAATTTGACCATAATTTTTATGCGCATGAATTTGACGTTTGATCGAATGAATATCAGCAATAGCAGCGTAATCTAAATATTTCCGCCACACATAGGGAAAAAGCTCTTTGAGAAAGTTAAAACCTGCCCTCTTATCACCAGCAACTGGACGTGCTTTAATCATGGCTGCTCGTTCCCAATTTTGCCCACGCCCTTCGTAATAACGCAATGCAGTCCTTACTGGTAAGGCCAAAGGGGTTGATCCTGGATCTGGACGAAGACGAAAATCAAGACGAAAAACATATCCTTCCGCAGTGCGTTCTTGAATGATACGGATTAATCGGCGTACCATTTTAGAAAATATGTCAACACTTTCAGAAAGATTACCAATATGAGGTGATGTTTCATCAATGAAAACAATAAGATCAATATCAGAAGAATAATTAAGTTCCCCTGCTCCTAACTTTCCCATCCCTAAAATAATTAAACCACAGTCTTTTTCTGGATTCTCACGGCTTAATAAATTGATCTTACCATGATCATGCGCTTCTCTTAATAGAAAACGTAGTGCTACACTTAATGCTGCTTCGCCCAAACGTGTCAACCAAGCACATGAAACTTCGTAAGTAAAAACACCACCCAAATCAGCTAAAGCAATAAGAACATGCGCTTCTCGTTTTTTGCGCCTTAAAGCAGCCATCAATGAAGTTTCATTTATAGCTTCATCCTTATCAATAGCTGTAATATCATCTATAATTTCGCTCAGCCTTGTTTCTATATCAACATTTAATAAAGCACTAAGATATGATGGGTTGGCAATTAAAACCTCACGCAAAAAAGGAGATAAGGTCATAACCGAACTGATAAAATCAATCTGCGTTCCACTCTCTGAAATGATGGAAACAAGCGATTCTAAACCTTCTTTCCTTGCTTGTTCTTCCATGTCTTTTAACCATTGGGAACCACTTTTATCGAGAGGACATAAAGGGAGAAGCTGTGTTTTAAAAAAAGCTTGTTTCGTCTGCGCTCCCTTGAAAAGCATTTTTCTTTCCTTTCTATTGCTTTATACTTTTAAAATAGTTGTTACGTATGAAAAGAGAAAAGTGAAGAAAAATATCTTTAAGGAAATAACAAAATAGCCCTAAGCCCTGGATTTGCATTTTCAAGTAACAATTCACCCCCGTGAAGCTTCATAACCGCTTTTGCTATACTTAAACCAATCCCAAACCCAGGTTGTGTGCGGCTTTCTTCAAGACGAACAAATCGTTCTGTCACTTTTTCACGTTTATCCTCTGCTATTCCTGGTCCATTATCGCTCACAACAACTAATAAATGTGCATCACGATATTCCATTGATAAGCAAACCTTCGCTTGCCTTCCACCTTTAGGCGCATATTTAATTGCATTATCTATAAGATTAAAAATTGATTGTGCAACAAGCTCACGATTCAATTTTAGCTCTTTATCAAATATATCTCCCAACTGAAGTAAAACACCTGACTCCTCAGCAAAAGGTTCGTAAAGCTCAACAGCATCCTCAATAATCAGTTTCATATTCATCATTTCAAGATGTTCAATTGCACTGCTGGCCTCAATACGTGAAATCATTAAAATCGCATTGAACGTACAAATAAGTTGATCTGACTCTGCAATAACCCTATCAAGGACCTGACGATATTCAAGCTTTGTCTTATTTCCTGAAAGTGCCTCTTCAGCGCGATTTCTAAGACGCGTTAACGGCGTTTTCAGATCATGAGCAATATTATCTGATACTTGACGTAAACCAATATTTAACTCTTCAATGCGGTCTAACATAACATTAAGATTGGTTGACAATCGATCAAACTCATCCCCTACTCCAGAAACAGGTAAACGCCCACTGAAATCACCATCCATCAAGCGCTGTGATGCAGCCGTTACATGATCAATCCTTTGTAAAGCTCTCCTGCCAACAAAAAACCATATGAGTAAAGCGCCTCCAACCATTGCAGCAAGTGCAATGATCACAGCTTTGCGAATAACAACAGCAAAACGTTCTGGCTCATCCAAATCACGTCCTATAAGAATCTTCATAGCATTAGGCAAATCAACAATAACCGCCAAAGCGCGATGTTCACTTGTTTTGCCATGTTCTCCAAAACGGGAATACAAAAAAGAGGTAGAAATAAAACCACTCTGATTCAAAAGACCTAATTCAATACGTGCTACATTTCCTGCTAAAATACGCCCCATAGAATCTGTAACAAGATAAAGAAATGCTCCTGGTTGTCTTGAACGATAATCAATAGTGCGCATTAATAAGGATAATCCCCCATAATTATAAGCATTTTCAATATACTTTAATTCTTCATGTAAAGCCTGTTCAGTTTGCTCTGTTAACAATGAAGCAGAAAATGCCGTCATATAAATAGAAAGTCCTGTTGCCACCAATCCAAACAATAAAATGTAAAGTGCTGAAAGCCTTAGCGCCGTCGTGCGCATTATATTAATCAAACGATTCATGCTTTGTTATCTGGTACTTTCAGCATATATCCAGCTCCACGCACTGTATGGAGAAGGGGAACATCAAAATCTTTTTCAATTTTGGCTCTCAAACGAGAGATATGGACATCAATGACATTCGTTTGTGGATCAAAATGGTAATTCCAAACGTTTTCCAAAAGCATAGTGCGTGTAACAACCTGCCCCGCATAACGCATCAAATATTCAAGTAAACGAAACTCTCGTGGTTGCAATAGAATGTTTCTATCACCTCGTTTTACCGTATGTGCTAACCGATCAAGCTCAAGATTACCTACACAGTAAACAGTTTCTGCTTCTTTAGGATTTTTCCGCCGTTGTAAAACTTCAACACGCGCAAGAAGTTCAGAAAAAGCATAAGGCTTTGTCAAATAATCATCTCCCCCTGCACGCAGCCCCGTTACACGATCATTAACTTGCCCTAAAGCAGACAGAATAAGAACCGGTGTTTCATTGCCTTTAGCGCGCAATTCAGCAATAATAGAAAGACCATCACGATGCAAAAGCATTCGGTCAACAACCATAATGTCATAATTTTCCGTGGTTGCTAAAGCATATCCCGTATCCCCATCATAAGCAACATCAACAGAATGCCCTACTTCCAAAAATGCTTTTTCGAGATAATGCCCCGTCTCATGATCATCTTCAATAACGAGTATCTTCATAAAACGTATCTCCATTATTTTATTATGTTGTAGGACAAATATTTAATAAACATTTGTTCTACAACTAAAGCCTTATTTTTTGAAAATTGGAAGAGCAACAAAACGATTTTGATCATTTGTTCGCACTTGTAAGAGTATAGCCTTTCGTCCTAACTGCTGAGCATTTTTGATTGTGTTAATAATATCAGAGACTCGTTTAACCGGTTTATTATTTACTGTCACAATGATATCACCAGGGCGTATCCCTTTATCTGCAGCATCTGAATCGGTATCGACATCCGTTACGACAACCCCTACACCATCATCAGAAGGCATAACAATCAAACCATAATTTTCCAATGTTTCATCTAAATCACTATGTCCATTTGAATATTTTGAAGTCTCTTTCTTACTTTCATCTTCAGACATTGAAGCGAGTTTAACCTTTATACTCTCCTCCTTACCTGATCTCCAAATCCCTATGGTTACCATTTCTCCTGGTTTAATATTTGCAATACGTTTCGCCAACTCACGCGCATCAGCAACTTTTTCATTATTCACTGAAATAATTACATCACCCGCTTTAATACCAGCTTTTTCTGCCGGTCCTTTTAACGGATCAGTAACCAAAGCACCTTTGGCTTCTTTCAATCCTATTGAATCGGAAATCTCCTTTGTTACCGGCTGAATCTGAACACCTAACCAACCACGTTGAACTGAACCTTTTTCAATAAGTTGTTGTACAACCTGTTTTACAGTCGCTGCTGGAATAGCAAAAGCAATCCCAACATTTCCTCCAGAAGGAGAAAAAATTGCTGTATTAACCCCAACAACCTTTCCATTAAGATCAAACGTTGGACCACCAGAGTTTCCTCTATTAACAGCAGCATCAATCTGAATAAAATCATCGTATACACCAGTGCCAATATCACGTCCACGTGCAGAAACAATACCTGCTGTCACAGTTCCACCAAGACCAAATGGATTCCCAATGGCAACAACCCAATCCCCAACACGAAGCTTTGAATCATCACCAAAATCAACATAAGAAAATTTTCTTTTATCATTCACTTTTAGTACGGCAAGGTCGGTTTTGGGATCTTTCCCAATGAGCTTTGCATTCAATTCTGTACCATCATCAAGAACAACAGTATAACTTGTTCCATCAGAAATCACATGATCATTGGTCACAATGTAACCATCAGATGAAATAAAAAAACCCGATCCAAAAGCAACAGGACGGAGTCTCTGCGATTGGTGCGGAAATTTATTTTTAGGTTTATCAAAATCATAAAACTCTTTAAAAAATCTTTTTAAAGGATGCTGATCTGGTAATTGATCAAGTCCTGGACCACTAAAAAAGTTGCTAAAGAACCTATCTTCTTTCTTTTTATTACTCTTTACTTGTACTGCTACAACGGCTGGTTTCACTTGAGCAACAATATCGGCAAATCCCTGTTGTTGCATTAACGAAGTAAATACAGAACTTGCATGAGCCTTTGTCATCCACAAGCTTGATGTACATCCACTAAAAAACAGTCCACTTTCCAATATCGCAGAAAAACTCACTGCGACAAATGTTTTAAAGAAAGCCTTTTTAACCATTTATTCTATGCTCCTATTCAATCATACCTTTATTTCAATTCCGATCACTTATAAAATACCAGACCTTACCGTTTTCTGTCTAAATTATTAAAGTTTTGTAAGGTTTCAGTATTCCCTAATATAATTACAATAAGATTGTCTGCTTATTGCAGATGTTCTGATTTTTTTCTTTTATGTAATATTTTTTTTAATGCAATGACATTTTTGACTGTTCTTTTTCATTCACATAACGCATGATTATTCCGTTTGAAGTGGAAAAATATGATACTTACGCCAATGATAATAATGATCAAAGGCGAGAACCATAAAAACCAAGTTATTTTATTCAATGGTGGTTTCAAGAGAATAAATTCACCATATCGCTCAACAAGAAAGTCAGTGACTTGCTGATTACTATAGCCCATTTTTAGCCTTTCCCGAATTAAAAGCCGTAAATCACGTGCTAAAGCAGCATCTGAATCATCAATTGATTGATTTTGACAAACCGGACAACGTAAATGCGATGAAATATGGCGTGCTCGCGCTTCAAGAATCTTATCCTTTAAAATCTCATCCGGCTCTACTGCTATTGCTAATCGAAAAGGAAACGTTGCAATTAAAAAAAATACAATCCAAAGAATTTTTTTCATCTCAATGTCTTTTCCAAAAATTTAAAGCAAGCACTACCTTATTGTACATGCCAATGCGAAACCAATACCCCAAAAGAGAAAGACATCCCCCCATAGCCATCATGAATGCCCCTAACCAAATACATATTACATAAGGCTTCCACCATACGTGCACAACGAGACCCCGATTATCGATATGTCCCGGTATAATATATAGCTGTGATAAGCCATGATTTTTAAGACCAACTTCTGTTGTTGATGTATTTTGGCTTGAATAAAATCGCTTTGAAGCTGTTACATGACCTACAATGTTTTTATTTTCACATATTTTAAAATAAAACTCCATTGTCGAATAATTCGAACCAACACCATCATACACTGCATCAAAATGAAGCGTTTTATCCGCTATCGTCACCCTATCCCCTACGTTCATGATTAAAATACGTTCTTGCCCAAAACTTGCCACGCAAACAATACCAAATAATGTAACGCTTAATCCCATATGTGCTATTGCTGCACCAAAAGTAGACCATGGCAATCCAAGAAATCTCTTAACGCGTACTGAAAAAGCTCTCTTGCCATATCCACTCTTTCCCCATAGATCCGCTACACTGCCTAAAAAAACAAACGCTGAAAGCCCAATCCCTAAAACTGCAAAAATATCACGCACAGATGTCGCATAAAATATTATAAAACAGACGATACCAACCAATACAAAAACAAACCACAACCGTTCAAAAACTGCAAGAAAATCACCGCGTTTCCATGCCATCATTGTCCCAAACGGAACAAACAACAACAGCAAAACCATTAGCGGTCCACAGGTAAGGTTAAAAAAAGCAGCCCCTACAGAAATTTTTTGCCCTGTTAATATCTCAATAAAATAAGGATAAAGTGTACCAATCAATACTGTTGCTGTTATTGTTGTCAGTAACAAGTTATTTAAAACAATAAACCCTTCACGTGAAATTGGTTGAAAAAATCTTTCTGTTTTTAAAATAGGGGTACGCAAAGCAAAAAGAAGAAAAGCAGCTCCCGTAAAAAAAAATAAAAGAGCAAGAATTGCTTGCCCGCGTACTGGATCAACAGCAAAACTATGAACAGAAACTAAAAGCCCAGAACGCACAAGAAAAGTTCCTATCAGAGAAAGGGAAAAAGTAAGCAGCGCTAAAAACAGAGTCCAACTTTTCAATATTTCTCGTTTTTCGAGAACAAGAGCAGAATGTAAAAGAGCCGTTCCTGAAAGCCAAGGCATAAACGAAACATTTTCAACAGGATCCCAAAACCAATAGCCCCCCCATCCTAGCTCATAATAAGCCCAATAAGAGCCAACCATAATACCCAATGTCAAAAAACACCAAGCAAGTAAAAGCCACGGACGAATCCCACGCGCCCAAATTCTATCAACATGTCCCATAATCAATGCCGCAACGGCAAAAGAAAAACAAAGTGAAAAACCAACATAACCTAAATAAAGTAGCGGTGGATGAATTGCTAATGCGATATCTTGCAAAAGAGGATTGAGACCATTTCCCTGCAATGCTGGTGGATTTACGCGTAAAAATGGATTGGATACAAAAAGAATAAATAAAAGAAAAGCAGTTGTAATCCAACTTTGGCAAATTAAAACAAGCGTCTTAAAATCTTCTGGCAAATGTTGGCTAAAAAAAGCCATCAATGCACTAAAAAAAGCAAGACTTAAAACCCACAACAACATAGAGCCTTCATGGTTGCCCCAAACACCTGTAATTTTATAGAGTATCGGTTTTTCTGAATGAGAATTCTCAACAACGTTCAAAACAGAAAAATCCGATACAACATAAGCATAAATTATCACTAAAAAAGATAAAAGCAGTAATGTAAAAGTAATATATGTTAAAGGAACAGCTGTTTGCATTAACAAACGCTCTCTCCACCAAAAACCTAAAGCAGGTAAAAATGCCCCTAATAAGCTTACTGAAAATGCTGCAGCTAAAAAAATATGACCCAGTTCGACAAGCACAATCGAATTATTTCTCCATAATGTAATGTTTTTTCAAACGATCAGCTGTTTCTTTAGGCATATAAGTTTCATCATGTTTTGCTAAAATACGCATCCCTATAAAAAAGCCCTGTTTATCGAAATGCCCTTCTACAATCACCCCCTGACCTTCACGAAAAAGATCCGGTAAGGCACCATTGAAAACTACTTTTTCATGTTTTTTGTTATCCGTTACAAAAAAAACAACGCCTCTCTCTCCAACATATTGAACAGTTCCCTTTTCAACAAAGCCACCCAAACGCAAAGGGCGCTCCGTTAAAATATCTTCTCTTGTAATTTCAGAGGGCATTCTAAAAAAACTGACCGCATGACGCATTGCATACACTATGAGACTTGCTGCAATTGTCATAACCAAACAACATAATAATATGATCAGTAAGCGCCTTTTTTTTCGCTGCTCTAAAATAACCTTCCATGAGGCAGAATTCTTTAAAGATTGACTGTTCATAGACACTCTGCGAAAAAATTTTAAATACGTTATAATTAAGTATCAATATTTTATTTTTTAAGAGCTTTGCACATCTTCTACATAGGTGCAAGATTTCTTTTCTTTGTATGCTCACTCGATAAACCACGTAACTGAATCATCATTTTTTTAACACGTGATTGTCCTGAAAAATTTTCAGGCATTGTATCAAGAAAGCTTTGTAAAAATTGCACTGCCTGCGCAGTTTTTCCTGCTTGATGCAATGCATCGGCTAACAATAAACGTGGATAAAAATCTGTTGGCGCTAAATCTGCTGCTTTTTGAAAAGCATTTTGCGCTTCTTGCGTTATCACTCCCCCTTCATAACCAACCAATGCTAAACCGTATCCTACAAGCCTTGGAGCTGTTTCTCCATTCAAACGAAGTGCATCTAAATAAGTATTCACTGCTTCTTGAAAAAGGCTTTCTTCGAGATACCCTACCGCTAACGCATCTGCTAGCTTGCCATCATGAGGTGCACGGAAAAAAAGCACTTGTAAACGAATAAGCTTTTCTTGCTTACTAAGAGTTTGCGGATCCTTATCCATTAATTCGCTAAAAAAATAACTTTTCACTTCTGGATTGCCTGTCAGCCCATAAATATTCCATGTCATAAGGAGAACAAACAAGATACTTAAAGCCTTAAGAATATTTCTTTTTTTATAATGCATATAAAGCTTGTTAAACTCAATCATACGCTTATGGCTTCTATAACCATCCACGGTTTGAACTTTCCATTCTTTTTTTATCTCATCGTCAAAACGTAGTGAAAGAAAAAGAACACTTGCCAGAAAAATCAGAAAAAATGCTGCAAAAATTAATAAGAGCATATCGTTTTTTCCAATACGAACAGAGAATAACCCGCTTACATTTTATCCTCTTCATGAGAAAAGTGATGTAAATTAATTAAAATTCATTTTTTCATGGAGAATATTATAAAATCTATTATATACATCAATTAAACAAAGAAACTAAAAACAATGTTTCCCTATTCTGTTGATGTGTTGTCTGAAAATACTGCTTTACAAACTTTATAGACATTTCTTGCTTAAGGAGAAAATATGTTATTCTCCCATCTTAGGTAATAAAACTTTTGCATACAATCCACCCAAATCAGAACGTGATAAAAAGAGATTGCCACCATATTCACTGACCATATCTGAAACAATTGCTAACCCTAAGCCTGACCCTAGTTTACTTTCATTAAACCGCCGCCCTCTTTTTAATGCTTCATCAATTTTGTCTTCTGTTAAACCAGGACCATCATCTTCTACAAAGATACTAAAATATTCTGTTTCTTCAGCATTTTCTTCTAAACAACAAGAGATCAAAACCTTTGCGCGAGACCACTGAGTAGCATTTTCAATCAGATTCCCTATAATTTCTTCTAAATCTTCCTTCTCTCCAGAAAAAACAATATCATCAACATCCATAATAAATTGAATTTGTTTTTCAGGATTAAGCTTTTTCATAACCCGCACCAAGCGTTCAAGCACACTGCGAACAGACGTATGATAGACAACACTATCGCATTGTGCTGCAATCCGCGCACGCTGAAGATAATGATTGATTTGAGCTTGCATTATTTGCGTTTGCTCTCTCAACAAACTAGCCTTTTCTCCGCGCATCTTATCTGTCTCATTCATAATCACGGATAGAGGCGTCTTCAATGAATGCGCGAGATTACCAACCTGTGTGCGAAATCGCTCAATAATACGCTGATTATTATTAATGAGAGCATTCATCTCTTGTACAAGCGGCATCACTTCGCTTACTAAATCCGTATTCACATAATGAACTCTTCCTTCGCGAATATCATTCAATGCACGTCGAATAAGCTTCAACGGTTGAAAACTAAAGAAAATAATAGCAATATTAATAAGAACACTCCCGATACCGAAACTCCAAAGAAAAATTTGCAAAGTTCGCTTAAATTCCTTTACCTGGGCATGAGCTTCATCGATATTCCCAACAAGCCGAAAACGTGCAATATGATTTTTATTATCAAGAACAACATCACTCTCAATCACTTGTAGCTTTTGACCATTGTTCCCCGTTATCCGATAAGAGCGAAAGAATTTATTGTTAAAAGGTATATCAACATCACTTGGTGTAAATATCTCGCCTGTTCCCAATGAGGGGGATGTCAATCTTCCTTTTAAATTATGGGATATCGCAACAACTTCCCAATACCATCCTGTTGTTGGATCAGAATAACGAATATCATCAATCCCAGCCCCTCCTCTTAAAGTACCTTCTGATGACACCGTCACTGTTGCAATAAGACTGTAGAGTTGAGCAGAAAGGATACGCTCTAGACTTTGTTCAGTTGAACGCTTATAAAATAAAATACTTACTGCAGAAATCGATAAAATAGAAATAACAACCCATAATGTTGATAAGATCATAACACGTAAACTGAGAGATCGAGTAATTACAAAAAAGAACCTCCTATACCAATTATTCTCTTCAAAAACATTCATTAATCACCTCGCGTTCTCACGCGATATCCCATTCCTCGAATAGTTTCAATCAAATCCACTCCAAGCTTTTTCCGTAACCGACCTACAAAGACTTCCACTGTATTCGAGTCCTTATCAAAATCCTGATCATAAAGATGTTCAGTAAGCTCTGTTCTTGAAATGACCCTGTCACAATGATGCATGAGATACGAAAGCAGTCTGAATTCATAAGATGTTAGTTTAATCAATTGACCATCCACAAAAACACGAGACGTCTTTGTATCCAACAAAACATTTCCGCAACATAATGCACTTGTCGCATGTCCCGTAGTGCGACGAATTAATGCTCGCAAGCGCGCCATCACTTCCTCCAAATGAAATGGCTTCACAACATAATCGTCAGCTCCAGCATCAATACCGTGCACCTTATCAGACCAACGGTCTCGCGCTGTTAGCATTAAAACAGGCATGGAGAGCCCTTCTTGACGCCACTTTTCAACAACACTAATACCATCAATCTGCGGTAAACCTATATCAAGTATCACCGCGTCGTAAGACTCTGTGCTACCTAAAAAATAAGCCTCTTCACCATCGAAGGCACTATCGGAAACATATCCTGCACGTCTTACAGCTTCTGCTAATTGATGGTGAAGATTCCGATCATCTTCAACGATTAAGATACGCATCACAACACCATCTGCTAAAGACTAATCAGCAGGAACAAAAAACTCAACACGACGTAACTTTTCACCATTACGGGCTGGTACAACAACCACAATTGCACACATGTCCTTTCCCTCCTGAACAACCGGTTTTGAACGGACGAGAACCCCGCTCTCTTGCGCGGCAGCCTTCTTACCTACTTCAGCACACCCAGAAGCTCGAACAGAATCTGCTCCTAAAAAAGCTGCTATTATTACGAACAAGATTTTTTTTTTCATCATAAATACTTCAATAACCCATCTCTTCTCTTCCTTGATAAAGGATAAAAGAAATAATGGTTTTTTTAGTCGATTAAAAAATTACAAATGAAAACAATTTATCCTCTATCTTACAGAAGAACATATTAACATTACTCCAAATTTTTAAAAAATCAAAAAAATATTTTTAATAATGAGAATAAAAATTATTCAATAAAATAATAAAATATTAATATACTATCTTACAAAAAATGCATAATTCTAAAACAAATTCTTTCTCTGTTAGAACTATAGAAAAAAAATACTTCTACTCCATATAATTATGGTAGATTTGTTTGGTTGTATTGCTTTGCCATAGGCTCTCTTTAAATGTTTGATTTTTTTAAAAAAAAGAAAGGGCAACACCGTAAGCCATTTCATAGTCCTGCTCTCATTGAATTAGACGCACGATTAGACACAGCGCTGTATCACATTCATTCTGCTAACAGTTTTTTCTGGAAAAAGGCAAAAATCGTCTCACAAAATTTTCATCTTCAAGGATGGAAACGTTTTATCGTTGAAGTTCTCGATGAAATACTAACATTAGGGTTGATGGGATTTACTCTTTTTACCATTTTGGGCATTTCTGTTTTTGAACTGACCAAAACAGATTGGTCTTCTCCTAAAAACTTTTCCATTCTTTTTCTAGATCGCTATGGAAATTCCATTGGGCACCGTGGTGCACTGCCGGCAATCTCTGTCCCCGTTGAAGAAATGCCTGACACTGTCATTAAAGCGGTTCTCGCTACAGAAGACCGTCGTTTTTTTGATCATTGGGGTATTGATTTTCAAGGACTTACACGGGCAATTTCACAAAATATGCAAGCTAAAGGCGTGGTGCAAGGTGGTTCAACTCTCACACAACAATTGGCTAAAAATTTATTTTTAACAAACGAAAGAACCATAACACGTAAAATCAAAGAAGCTTATCTTGCTCTTTGGCTAGAAGCAAATTTTAGCAAAAAGCAGATTTTACAACTTTATCTTGACCGAGCCTATATGGGAGGAAACAATTTTGGTATTGCCGCAGCGGCAAAATTTTATTTTGGAAAAAACATACGCCATATATCTTTAAGTGAATCTGCTATGTTAGCAGGACTCTTTAAAGCTCCAACAAAATATGCTCCTCATAGTCATCTCTTTGCTGCTCAAACACGTGCCAATGTCGTCCTTTCTAATCTTGTTAATAGTGGCTTTATGACGAAGAGCCAAATTATCAATGCGCATCGCCACCCTGCTAAGGCACTTCCCCAAATAGAAAATAATCAGCCAGATTATTTTCTTGATTGGGCATTCGAGGAAGTCAAAAAAATGCGTAATCAACTTCCAAGCCATAGTTTAATTATTCAAACAACCCTTGATCCGAATATTCAAAAAGCAGCAGAAGAATCAATCGCATATCATTTACATCAATATGGTCAACAATATCGCGTAACCCAAGCTGCCACCGTTATACTCGATAATAACGGTGCCGTATGCGCAATTGTTGGAGGACTAGATTATAAAAAGAGCCAATTTAACAGAGCGACACAAGGCGGACGGCAAACTGGTTCTTCATTCAAACCTTATGTTTACGCAACCGCACTGGAACACGGACTGTCTCCCTCGACAATCGTTTTAGATGCTCCTATCAATTGGGGAGGTTGGACACCCAAAAATAATTCTGGTCGTTATTTGGGGAAAATTGATTTAGCAACAGCTTTAGCTTTTTCCATTAATACAGTCCCTGTGTATCTCACCTATCAATATCTTAACCGTGATACCCAACCCATCATAGATCTCATCAAGAATATGGGAATTAACGCGCATATTTTATCACACAAAACAATGATTCTTGGCACTTCCAATATGACCCCCATGGATCAAGCAACTGGCTTTAATGTCTTTGCGAATGGCGGGATAGCTGGTAATCGTCATGGGTTCACGCAAATCAGAACAATCGATGGGCATGTGGTATGGGATTTCGAACATAACAGAAATAAGTTACACCGAGTTCTGAGTGAACAATCAACAGCTTATATGAACCAAATGATGGTGGGTGTCACGACACGAGGATCTGGTAAGCGTGCTGCTCTGCCCATGACTCTCGTCGCAGGGAAAACTGGAACATCACAATCTTATCGTGATGCTTGGTTTGTTGGCTTTACAGGCAATTATACGGGAGCCGTATGGATGGGAAATGATAACTTTTCACCGATGAATCGTGCTTTTGGGGGTGGCGTTCCTGCCATGATAT
Source organism: Bartonella sp. AC130YNZD (assembly GCF_042196865.1). Taxonomy (NCBI): domain Bacteria; kingdom Pseudomonadati; phylum Pseudomonadota; class Alphaproteobacteria; order Hyphomicrobiales; family Bartonellaceae; genus Bartonella; species Bartonella sp. AC130YNZD. The sequence continues at coordinate 5,587 of NZ_JBHIQZ010000002.1, read as the reverse complement.
GGCATCGCATCATGCTTGCTGCACATCAAAATATCATGCTCAAACAGCTCTATGGTGTTAAAGATTCTCTCCTTCCTTATCAGCCCCCAATACTTTCCTCCCATGCAGATTCTGAAGTTCCTCCTCCAATACCTTCTACACTTTCTCCTGAAACATTAAATATCGTGCGATTGATTAACAAAGATCTGAAAAAAACATCTGCAATTTCTTTGAAAATGAAAACAACTGGAGATTCAACATTTTGAATTCAAGATATTCACTGATGTTTTTTAATATCACCATTTTCTTTTTTATCTTCGCTTTTTCCATTTTATGTGGAAAACTGAGTGTCGATTATGTGCTCAATTCCTTTCCTCATTTTGGACGCTTTAGAATTGGAAAATGGAGTGCTTATCCACAAATGGGAACAGCCAATATGGATCCTTATAACCGCGCCCGCACCGCTAAACAAAGCATTGTTTCACTCGGACGAACTGAAGGTATTCAATTCCAGATTTGGCAAGATAACCAAGGGCGTCCACTTCATCATCACTGTCATTATTTGCTCAAAGGCACCATCCCTGAAACCCGTCTTTTTACCCTTTATACAGCTGACAAGTCCCTTAAACCCTATACTTCATCCAAAGAAATACCTTTTGAACTCCACACTGACAATATTATCTATGAGCATGATGGCTCATTGCGCATTAATATTTCACCCACACCGCAAACCGGCAATTGGCTTGCAACAGTTAGTCAAAAAGAATTCGGGCTTATTCTTACTTTATACGATACCCCAATCATCTCAGCAACGGCATTACAAACGCTTACAATGCCATCAATAGAACAAATCCCATCAGGACAAATAAATTGTGACTAGATTTATTTATACCGCACTTCTTGCAATCATTGGCGCTATTATCGTTCATATTTGCGTTCTCTTTCTGATCCCCACCTGGGCACAGGATAATATATGGACAGCACTTAAAAAATCCGGAGCCCCTTATCAATTTGTCGATTTTACTCCCGATAATCCTATTCAACAATCTGCTGATCCCCTCTTTCTTCTTAAAGTCTGTAGATTTAACCTTGAAAATGGACCTGTTCATTTAAAAGCTTTGAAAACACGACAATTTTGGTCACTAGCAGCCTACACACACGACGGAATTATTTTCTATAGCCTTAATGACCGAACAGCCCCTGATGCGACACTCGATCTTATCATTGGAAAACCAATACAAATCATAGAACTCAAAAAATCAAAACCTAAAAAAAATACCAATTCAGTTTTGGTTGCTAAAAATTTGAATGAAGGGTTTGTTATTTTACGTACTTTTGTCCCTTCTTCCCTTGCGAAAAAAGAAAGTGAAGCTTTCCTTTCATCTGCGACCTGCCGTATATTTTATGAATAAAAACCGACTAACCTCTCATTTGTACAACACCTTACTTTCTATACAAAATACATGAAGCCTATCAAAATGGTTATCTTTTTTCTCTATTAATTGAATATTCAAATTTATCTGATTATAAATCCCTCAATTTTTTATTGATATATAATGAAATCTCTATTGCACATCATCATATCCTATTTGATACGCATTATCTGACAGAAAAAACTCCCCGCAATCAGAAGAGAAAAATCAAGAGTAAAGCTCTAAAAAAATATGCTGCTAACAATTGTAAAACTTGTTATTTGAGTTTATTTTTTTTATTTACAAACATTCCCATAAAATTCGCATCAATGACATGATAAACTATAGAAGAAATACTGTTTACCTTCAATAAAGTGCGAAAATAATCGCTGGAAACTTATAAGACATTACGCATCCTTGACCTCAAAAATAAGTGCTTTATTTTTCTCTTATAAGCAGAAGCTTTTTGTACGATAGGCACTCTGAAAAAACTTGGCTTATAGTTTACAATTGAGGGGAAAAAACTTCATGAAGAAGAGATATGTTCGGTTCGTTTCAAGAGCAGCAGTATGGTCCCCTCGATTTGGTGGATTGTCGTTCTTTATTTTATTATTTTCAGTCATTTTACAACGTTTTTCCGTTATTAACGTAACCGATTTCATAATTTTGATAGGTATCTCTACTGGCTGTGTAATTATTTCTCTTTTTCTGGCTATTAAAGCACTTCATAGTTTATGGTTATATGGTGCTCTAGGGGGAATGAAAGCTTTAAAAGGGATCATTTATTCATTAATAACGGCTACACCACTGATGCTCTTTTGGGGACTTTGGTTTACCTTACCGGCTCTTTACGACGTTTCTACCGATACACAAAAACCGCCGGCTTTTTTTCGCACAATACGTCCCAGCGATGCTTTACCGCTCAAAAGTGTTTTGACTGAACAAGCAGCAATACAGATGTCACAATGGCCAGAAATATCGGGGCGCCGTTATGATGGCTCACCTAACCGTATTCGCGAATCCGTTCTTAATGTTTTAGCTGCGTATGATTGGCCTGTTGTAGCGCAACGAGAATTCAAAGGCGAAGAAAATGAAATTTATATCGAAACGAGAGCAAAAACTTTTTACCTTGGCTTTATTTTAGATATTGTTATTCGTTTAACTGATGAAGGGGATACAACTTTTGTTGATATGCGTTCTGCTTCTCGTTATTTGCCAAGAGATTTGGGGACAAATGCTGCTTTTATTATCGATTTTATGGATGCACTTGATACAGAAATCGCCTCACTTCCTCTTTCTGAAGATGATGGATAAAAATCAAGAGAGATAAGGCACTTTATTTCATAAAAATTGCTTATTTTTCAATAAATATGACACATAAGAAGAGAATCACTTTTCAAAAACTATAAACTGACAATGCTTATACAAAAGACAATAATCTCAAAACAACTCATTCTTTAAATAATTAAAAAGATTCAAAAATAGGAAATAAAAAACAGAACTCTTGATGATAATACTGATTTAAAGTATCTATCACAATGTAATCAGTAAACATTTTTTTAAAGATAAATATTATATAAAAATAATAACTTATTTTTTATAAATAACTCTACAAATAACACCTTATAATTATATTTTTAAAATAATATAACAAATTGATTTTATATTATTTTAAAATTCCCATATATTTAACTAATAAATTTCCAGAATAATATAATATAAAAAACATAATTGTTGATAATATTGTCTTTTTTATACTCCAGTTCTCACCTTTAAATCTATTGTAAAAAAACATGCAAAATCCAAAATAAAACATCTATTATCATACACAAAAATATCCCTGAAATCAGTTTAGCCATAACTTTAAAGTGTGTTTACAGTATTACTGATCTCAGAAATATCTTACTAGCTATTTTCTAAATAAATTAGAAACAGCATCTCTCCACTTTACGGATGACATTGCTGATACTTATCTTTAAAACCGTTAATAGCTCCTAGTAATCCGCCTCCTACTGCTCCACCGAGCACACCAAAAGGACCTTCAGCTACTCCAATTATTGCTCCTCCCACTGCTCCTGCGCCTCCCTTTATGGCCGCTGATTCGACATAATCGCCTACTTCACAACTTGGATTCGGATGGCATTGATTGTACTTATCTATCAAACCGATAGCAGCTCCTAATAATCCGCCTCCTACTACTCTAGGTAGACCAGCTACTGCACCCAGCCCCTCCTCCTAATAAGGCTCCCACGAGACCGCCTGTGCCTACTGTTTGAGCATAAGAGCCTGCGCTACAATCATCTTCTTCTGGAAAAAGAAAACTTTTTGGATGTGAGTTACTAATTGAATCATGTGATGAGCATGCTATTTAGCAAAAAAATCAAATATAATTCGTAAAATGTATAAATTATGATAAATAATAAAATGCTGATAATAACGTAATTCTATATTATTTTAAAATTCCCGTATATTCAATTAATAAATTTGCAGCATAATATAGTATAAAAAACCTAATTGTTGATAATATTTCCATTTTTATACTCCAGTTCTTACCTTTAAATCTATTGTAAAAAAACATGCAAAGTCCAAATCCAATTGCTGTCATTAAGGAGCTAGTAAAAGTATACATAACAAAAAATCCAGACTGAAATTTCATCCACTTTATGAATGATTTAATAGAGAGAGAGCAATAGAGTATAATTCAAATAATAAACTTAACTCAAATAATTATAATTTTATATATAAATAATTTTTATAAAATTCCCATATATTTAACTAATAAACTTCCAGAATAATATATTATAAAAAATATAATTGTTGATAATATTATCCTTTTTATACTCCAGTTCTCACCTTTAAATCTATTGAAAAAAAACATGAAAAATCCAAATGCAATTGCTGTCACTAAGGAACTAATAAAAGTATACATGACAAAGAATCCAAAATAAAATATCTATTATCATACACAAAAATATCCCTGAAATCAGTTTAGCCATAGCTTTAAAGTATGTTTACAATATCACTGATCTCAGAAATATCTTTATCGTTATTTTCTAAATAAATTAGAAACAGTGTCCCTCCACTTTACGGATGGCATTGATTGTATTTATCTATAAAACCGGTAGCAGCTCCTGTTAGTCCGCCGCCTACTGCTCCACCGAGCGCACCAACAGGACCTCCAGAAGCTCCTGCTATTCCACCTCCTATTGCTCCTATCCCTCCCTTTATGGCAGCTGATTCAACGTAATCGCCTACTTGACAACTCGGATTTGGATGACATTGATTATACTTATCTACAAAACCGTTAGCTGCTCCTGTTAGTCCGCCGCCTACTGCTCCAGTGAACGTACCAACAGGACCTGCCACTGAACCACCTAATGCTCCTCCTAGTGCTCCTATCCCTCCCTTTATGGCCGATGCTTCAACGTAATCGCCTACTTCACAGCTCGAATTCGGATGAAATTGATTGTACTTATCTACCAAGGCATCACCAGCTCCTCCTATTCCGCCGCTTACTGCTCCACCGAGAAAGCCAGCACCTGCACCTCCTGATCCAGCAATAGAACCTCCCGCTGCACCAGCACCACCTCCTAATACTAATCCTACAATGCCGCCTTTACCTGCTTCTTGAGCATAAGCGTCTGTATTATGATCATCTTCTGGAAAAAGCCAACTTTTTGGATGTGAGTTACTACTTGAATCACCAGCTCCTCCTATTCCGCCGCTTACTGCTCCACCGAGTAAGCCAGAACTGACACCTCCCGGTCCAGAAAAAAGACCTCCAACTGCACCAGCAATACCTCCTATTACGTCTCCTATGATGCCGCCTGCACCTGCTGCTTGGGCATGAGCGCCTGTACTATAATCATCTTCTGGAAAAAGCCAACTTTTTGGATGTGAGTTACTACTTGAATCATGTGATGAGCTTGAACTACCCATTTAAATCCTCCTTTTATTATTAAAAATAACTGTATCACAACGATACAGCGAGAATTTGATTATTATTCATTTTAGAAAATGTCAAATATAATTTGTATAAATAACAATAAAAATACTGTATAAACAATAAATACATTATGTTTATATTATATTCATACAAAATGTATATTTTGTTGAGTAATAATACTATTTACAATACTGTTTAAATATGCGACATCCATCGCTCTTTCTCTTAAACAAAATCATAAAATCAAATG